>JAIFNK010000099.1 GCA_020047775.1 Akkermansia sp.
GCCATTCCCACCCCTACGACCCGATCCGTCACGAGGAGTTCTATCAATTTATGGAGTTCTTCAACCAGTCCGCCGACGCCGACTTGATCGAAGACCTGCCCAAGCTCGCCGTGCCCCTCGACAAGGCCCGCTATGCCGATGCGAACGCCCTTCACAACCAGATCCTCAGCGCGGAGAAATCCCTCCACGACACCCGCGGTAAAATCGACTCCTCCACCCGCTGGCAACGCGCGCGCGGTGTCACCGCCGAGGCGACGAAAGCCGTTCTCAACATCGTCGAGCAGGACGGCGTCCAGGAATTCCGCGCCGACCCGAACGTCGCCGCCGGTGCCGAATACATGCTCACGTTTCCCACGGATCTCAAAACCGTCACCGCCCTGCGTTTGGAGCTTCTTCCGCTCGATGAGAGAAAGGCCACCCACACTCCGGAGTGGGGCGGCATCATCCGGCACATATTGCTGGATGTCATCGATCCCTCCGGCAAGGCGACCCGCGTGCCGTTCCACGAAGCCGTCGCCGACGAAGCCCACCCGATGTATGACCCGAACGGCTCGATCAAAGGCGACGAACGAGGGTGGGGGACCTACTCGAAAATCTTCACCCCGCGCCACGCCACCTTCGTGCTCGCGGAGCCTCTAACGATCGCTCCGGATTCCAAGCTGCGCGTGACCCTCAAGAACGGCTATATCTATCTGGCCAGCTTCCCGATGGTCGCCAAGCGCGGACGGATCTCGCTCACCGATCAGCCGGATTGGATCAGCCACCGCATGCAAACCGAGGTGGTTTCCGCCAAGCAGCGGATCGAGGAAGCGCACAAGAAGCTCAAGGAAATCCCGTCCACCACCACCCCGGTGATGGTCGAGCGAGACCCGGCCTTCTCGCGTGGCACCCATGTTTTCCTCCGCGGCAACTGGCTCGACAAAGGCGACTTCATCAAGGAGGCCGGCACGCCGAAACTTTTCCCGCCACTCCAAAAAAGCGGCGATCGCGCCACCCGCCTCGACCTCGCGCGCTGGATCGCCTCGCCCTCGAACCCACTCACCGCCCGCGTCGCCGTCAACCGCCTGTGGCTCGAACTTTTCGGTATCGGCATCGTCCCCACCCCGGAAGACTTCGGCTCCGCCGGCGAACCTCCGACCCACCCGGAGCTGCTGGATCACCTGGCCATCCGCTTTTCCACCGACATGAAATGGAGCGTCAAATCCATGCTGCGCGAGTTGGTCACCAGCGCCACCTATCGCCAGGATTCGACCATCCCCGCCGCTCTGGTAGAACGCGATGCCGACAACCGGTTGCTCGCCCGCGGCCCGCGCCAACGCCTGACCGCGGAAATGATGCGCGACCACTCGCTCACCGCCGCCGGACTCATCAGCCCCTGCATCGGCGGTATTCCGGCCCAGCCGCCGCTGCCACCCGGCGTCTGGCAGCCATTCGTCAAAGACGAGTGGAAAACCCCGGAGCCCGGCGACCCGGAGCGTTACCGCCGCGCGGTTTACATCTACTTCAAACGCAGCCTGCTCTATCCGCTTTTCAGCTCCTTCGATGTGCCACCCCGCGATATCTCGTCCAAGCGCCGCCTCGTTTCCAACACCCCGCTCCAGGCGCTCACCACGCTCAACGACGCCGCCTTCCACGAAGCCTCCATCGCCCTCTCCAAACGCATGGCCGAGGCCGCTCCCGCTGACTTCGCCGCCGCCATCGCCCACGGCTATCGCGTCGTCGCCTCGCGTGACATCACCGCGGACCGCAGTTCGGAACTGCGCGGACTCTATCAGCAGCTGGTCGCCGATTACACCGCCGCGCCGGATACGATGAAGGATCTCGCCGACACCCCGGAAAAGGCCGCCCTCGCCATCGTCGCCTCTGTCCTGCTCAACCTCGACGAATCCCTCACCCGCTAGAGCCATGAACGTCATCCAACAACTCCAGCAAGAGCAGCTCCGGCTCGCCACGCGCCGCCATTTCCTCAAGGAAGCCGCGTTCGGCCTGGGTTCGCTCTGTCTAACGAGCCAGAACCTCTTCGGTGCCGGGAACTCCATGGTCCAGCACGACTCCGCCAATCCGCTGGCACCGCTCGCCCCGTCCTTCGCACCCAAGGCCAAGCGCATCATCTTCCTCCACATGGCCGGCGCGCCGAGCCAGATGGAGCTCTTCGATTACAAGCCGATGCTGGCGAAATATGACGGCAAGGATTGTCCTGCCGAATACCTCGAAGGCCAGCGATTCGCCTTCATCCAGGGCGTCCCGCGGCTGCTAGGACCGCAGTTTGATTTCAAACAACACGGCCAGTCCGGGGCCTGGATCTCCGACCGCCTGCCGTCGCTGCACGCGCATGCCGACAAGCTTTGCTTCATCAAGTCGATGCAGACCGACCAGTTCAATCACGCGCCGGCCAAGCTCCTGATGCACACCGGCAACCAGAACCTCGGCTACCCGTCCATGGGCTCGTGGATCACCTGGGGACTCGGCAGCGAAAACCAGAACCTCCCCGGATACATGGTCCTGCTCTCCGGCGGCCGGCCGCCGCGCGCCGGAGCCGCGCTGTGGGCCAACGGCTTCCTGCCATCCGTCTATCAGGGCGTGCAGTGCCGCTCCGGCGGCGACCCGGTGCTCAATGCCGCGAACCCTCCCGGACTCAACCGCGACATCCGCCGCGCCGCGCTCGATTCCCTCAACCGCCTCAACGCCCGCACCCACGAGGACTTCGGCGATCCGGAAACCGTCACCCGCATCGCCCAATACGAAATGGCCTACCGCATGCAAATGTCCGTGCCCGAGGTGATGAGCATCCGCGACGAACCCGCGCACATCCGCGAAATGTACGGCGCGGAGCCCGGCAAAACCTCCTTCGCCAACAACTGCCTGCTCGCCCGCCGCCTCGCGGAGAACGGTGTGCGTTTCATCCAGCTCTTCGACTGGGGCTGGGATACCCACGGCTCCAGCGCGACGGAATCGCTCAAGGACGGATTCGTCAAAAAGTGCAAAGACATCGACAGGCCGGTCGGCGCGCTGCTAACCGACCTCGAACAGCGCGGCATGTTGGAAGACACGCTGCTCGTCTGGGGCGGCGAGTTCGGCCGCACCCCGATGCAGGAAAACCGCGGCGGCGGCGCGGCGAACAAATTCGTCGGCCGCGACCACAACCCGAACGCCTTCACCATCTGGATGGCCGGCGGCGGCGTCAAACCCGGCATCAGCTACGGCGAGACCGACGAGCTCGGCTACCGCGTCGCCTCCAACCCGGTCCACGTCCGCGACTTCCACGCCACGCTCCTCCAGCTCTTCGGTTTCGATCACCACAAACTTTCGTTCCCGTTCCAAGGGCTCAACCAGAAACTCACCGGCGTGAAGCCCGCCAAGGTGATCAAGGCCCTGCTCGCCTGATGATTCCCAACCCAGCCCCGCTCCGGCTTGAGCCTCGAATCCGACCTGCGGCGGGGAGGGGCGAAAGATTGAATTGATCCACTCCGTAAATCACGAAACAATCAGCCAATGAAAATTCCAACCCGACATCCTGAAAATGCAACCCGCGGAACACAACGTCGCGCCGGCTTGAAGCAACGTCTCACCGCGACCATCGCTTTTGCCCTGTTCTCCCTCTCCGGCGCGCAGGCCCGCACCTGGACAAGCGCCGATGGCGTGAAGACCTTCGAGGGCGAACTGAGGTCCTACGATCCGGCCACCGGCGTGGTCGGTGTGACGCTGGCGACTGGGGCTGCGCTCAATTTCCATCGAAACAAGCTCGCCGCCGCCGATATCGCCTATCTCAACGGGAAGGGAGCCGTGAGTCCGGCTCCTTTGAGCTCGTCTCCAGCCTCCTCGGGCGGCGGCGCTTCTGCCAAGGATGTTCCCACGGTGCTGCCCGACCCGGACGGCAAAGAGGCGGACATGAGCAAGCCGGTGCAGGTGTTCATCCTGATGGGCCAGTCGAACATGGTTGGCCTTGGCAATCTCGCCACGCTGGAGGAAGCGGTCAAAACGAAGGGGAAATACCCTTATCTCGTGGATGATGCGGGCAAGTGGACCGAGCGGAAGGATGTCCGCAACGTCTTCATAATGAGTTTGAATCTGCAGCACAACGACTGGATGAGCGTCAGCAACCGGGACAAAGTTGGTCTGGAATATGGCATCGGTCATTACCTCGGAACTGCGATTGACGCACCCGTCATGATTCTCAAGAGCTGTATCGGCAACCGCAGCCTTGGCTGGGACCTGCTTCCTCCGGGTAGCGAGCCCTACGAGTTTGATGGTAAAATGAATCCCGGATATCGCGGCACGCCGGGTGACCCCAAGGGCAACGGTGAGAAGAGCTCGGAATGGTATGCCGGCAAACAATATGACGACGATGTCGAAGGCGCGAAGCAGATACTGACCGATCTGAACACCTACTACCCCGGCGCGAAAAAATACGAGGTGGGCGGCTTCTTTTTCTGGCAGGGCGAAAAGGACTGCGGAAGCGCCGCGCACTCTGAAAACTATGAGAAAAACCTCGTTCAATTCATCAAGCAGTTGCGCAAGGACTTCGACGCGCCGAATGCCAAGTTCGTCCTGGCCACCTTGGGTGAGGCGAAGAAGGGCGAAGGCGGCAACAAGGGCAAAGTCACTGACGCCCAGCTTGCGGTGGATGGCAAGGACGGCAAATACAAGGAATTCAAGGGCAACGTTTCCACCGTCTATGCCAATCCCTATTGCCACGGCGGCGGCGGCAACAGCCACTACGGCGGCAATTGCGAAACCTATATGGACACCGCTGAAGCCATGGGCAAGGCCATGGTTGAGCTGTTGAAATCCAGATAGTGACAGCCTTGAATACAATCAGATCAATCATCTCTTCATGGAACCGCCCGTCCGGATCCTGGCTTTCCTTCTCCTGCTGGGCGGTATCGCTAAAACCCAGGCGCAGTCCTTCTACAAGGGCGAGCCCCTGTTTTCGACCGCGCCTAACGAACGCGTGTCCGTCAACACCATCGACCGCTTCGGGCCGGTGGGCATGGTCGTCGAGTTGCACCAACCGGCTTTCACGATGTGGGTTGGCACCATCGAGCCCGGCTCCCCTGCGGAGAAAGCGGGCTTTAAAAAGGGCCAGGTCATCGACTCCATCAACGGCCAGTCGCTCAAGGGCATCGATCCCCGCATCCAGCTCGGCCAGATCCTCGAGAACGCCGAAGCCACCGACGGAGTCCTCAAGTTCATGGTGAAGGACGATGCCTCGGCAGCGGCCAAGGAAGTGATCGTGAAAATTCCGGTGCTCGGCGCTTACAGCAAGACCTGGCCGCTCGACTGCCCGAAATCGGAAAAAATCGTCCGTGGTTTCGCCGAATACATTTCCAAACCGGAGTCGGACAAAGGCTTCGCCGATGCCGGGATGTTGTTTCTGCTTTCCACCGGTGACGACAAGGATCTTGCTCCGGTGAAGGCGTGGGTTCACGGACTCGCCAAGAATAAACAAACCGGCTACGCGTGGCACATCGGTTTTGGCGGCATCCCGCTCTGTGAGTATTACCTCCGCACCGGCGATCCCGAGGCGCTACCCGTGATTCAAAGCTGGGTGAAGGCCGCCGCCAAAGGCGAATACCTCGATGCCTGGGCCGGTCGCGGCGGCGTGACCAAGCTGGGTTATGGCAACGGCCACCTCAACGCCGGCGGCACCGCTGTCGTGACCTTTCTCCTGCTCGCCAAACAATGCGGCGCACAGGTCGATGACAGCCTGCTCCACCGCACGCTCGTCCACTTCTTCCGCTACGCCGGCCGCGGCATCAACCCCTACGGCGACGACCGCCCGGAGACCTCCTTCGTCGATAACGGCAAGCACGGCAACCTCGCCTTTGCCATGGCCGCCGCCGCCTCGCTCACACCCGACGGCGAGAAGTCGATCTACGCCAAGGCCCGCGATCTCAGCGCGATGATGGGTTTCTACACCACCACCTTCATGCTCCACGGCCACACCGGCGGCGGCATCGGCGAGATCTGGCGCAGCGGCTCCATGGCGCTGCTGCATGAGAAAAAACCGCTGCAATACCGCGAGTTCATGGACAACCGGAAATGGCACTACGACCTTTCCCGCCGCTTCGACGGCTCCTTCGGCATCCTCGGTGGCGCGGGCTATGATGATTTGCAATGGGGTGCCTGCTATCCTTGGGCCTACACCTTCCCGCGCAAAACCCTCCGTATTACCGGCGCGCCTCCGTCCAAGTTCTCGAAATCCTATCCGCTGCCCGCCCGCCCATGGGGCACCGCGGCGGACGACGTGTTCGTATCCATGGATCCCGTCGCCGACAAGGATGGCAAAAAACAGGATATCTCCGGCGAAACCCTCGCCAAGGATTCCTCCCGCCCGCTGATCATCCGCCTCAACGAGAAGGAACTCAGCGACGACGAGATCCGCCGCTACGTCTATCATCCGGAATATCTCATCCGCCACATGATTTCCAACAACGCGGCCGGTCTATCGGCGGACTATATGTTTCCGAAACCCGGCAAGCGAGTGCGCCCGGAATTGCTGGAGGAACTCGTCCGTCACGCGGATCCCCGCGTCCGCAACGCCGGCCTCCGTGCCGCCATCAAGGCCTTCGACCCCGCGGACGACTGGTGCAAACGCCTCTTCGATTTCGCCATCGAGCGCATCAAGGACGACAACGAATCCTGGTGGGTCAAGGACGCCTGCTTTTCCCTGGTGGCCAAAGGCACGCCGGACATGATCGTTCCCCACGTGGATGTCATCCTGCCATACCTCAAGCACCCGGAGCAATGGCTGCAAAACGGCGCGCTCATGGTCCTGACCAACGTCATCACCGACGAGCGCTGCGCTGACAAGGTCATCGCTCCAATCGGCGAACTCATCAGCCGCACCCCGCGCCAAAGCACGACCGGCGGCCCCATCCACGCCATTCGCGAAAAACTCCCCGCTGCCAGCCCGAGGGTCCGCGAGCTCGCCCTCAAGGCCATTGGTGACGCCTATCAGAACTACAGCGGCGGCAAGACCTGGGTCGGCGGCCAGGACCTCACCGGGCACCGCAATGAAACCCTCGAACTGATTGCCAGCACCCTCACCGAAGTGCCCGGCGGCTATGACGTGCTCTATCACATCGCGAAATCCCAATACCCGGAAGATCCGCTGCCGCACGACAAGCTCTTCCTCTCCGCCGATCCGGAGAAATTCGGGCCTGAACTGAAAGGCGCGATCCTGCCCATCATCCGCGAGAAGCTGATCTACCAATACGTCGGCCTCAACCGCCGCGCGATTTTCAGCGATCTTGAAATGAAGACCCAGAAAGGCTCCGTCACCAACTCGATCGACGGCCTGGTGGATCTCTATCAAAAAGTCGGCGTGCGTGAATACGACTGGAAACCCACCGGTCCCGACCTCAAGAATGCGCAATGGAACTACTTTACCTTCGATCCGGCGGAAAAACAGGCTTACGACAAATCACCCTGGCGCTACCGCGCGGTCACCTATCCGAAAGGCATGGAAAACTGGTTCGCCAAGGACTTCGATCCCGCCAAGGCAGGTTGGAAACAAGGACAGTTCCCCATCGGCCAGTTCAATGGCAAGCTTGGCGAGGCCGAAAGCGCGCGCAATCCGTGGAATGAAACCCCGCGCACGCTGTGGGAAAACGAAGTTCTGCTCGTGAGCGGCACCTTCGACCTCCCCGCGGTCAAGCCCGGCTATATCTATCGCCTGCGCGTCCAGACCGGACAAGGCGTGGGTGCGGGTGATGGCTTCAAGGTCTTCATCAACGGCAAGCTCCTCGTGGAAAACACCACGGGTCTTGGCCGGCGCGAGGGTGACACCATCCGCGGCGGTTGGATCTCGCCGGAGTTCGGCGGGCAATTCGGCAAGGGGCCCGTCACCATCGCCGCCACCTCGTTCCTGCGCTATGGCGACCGCGCAGTCGTCACCATGCCGCCGGTTCCGCAAGGCATCTTCAGCCTGTGGCTTGAGGAGCGGAAACTCCCGCCGCTCGATGATGCGGTGCTCCAAAAGGCCGCCACCTTCGTCCCCATGCTCACCTCCGAGTGGCAGGCTCAAAACGATCCCGCGAACGGCAAGGAAGCCACCGACGAAGACAAATTCACCTACGACGGCAAGTTCACCGCCAACCCGAAAGTCATCGGCACCTGGAAAACCGTCGGCCTCGTGAACGGCATCGAGGATTTCGCGCCCGACAAGAAAACGGACTTCGGCCGCAGCCCGCTCAAGCAAGTCACCTTCAAGGACCAGGGCGCCACCGGTTCGTCCAACTGGATTTGGTCCGGCGACACCCTGATGGATCTCGACCGCTCCCAGGCGCTGAAAATCACCCCGAAATCCATCGGCGGCACCGACTACCTCTTCATCGAGTCCGGCGGCTTCGGCCCGAAAAATCCGGCCGGCTGGCAGTCACCCCTGTTTGTCATGAAGAGCGGCGGCAAGCCGGAATGAAACATCATTTCCGCAGGCAGCGACGACGGAATTGTTAGGTGGATTTCATGAAACGTTTTATCTTGTTCGTCACGCTTCCCGCGCTCCTCTGCTGCCAGTCTTTTGGCGCGAGGCCCAACATTCTGTTCATCGCCATCGACGATCAGAATGACTGGATCGGCCACCTCGGCGGGCATCCGCTGGCGAAGACCCCCCACATCGACCAGCTCGCCGCGCGCGGCACCACCTTTCTCAACGCGCACTGCAACTCGCCGGTGTGCAATCCCTCGCGCACCAGCCTGATGCTCGGCCTGCGCCCGACCACCACCGGTGTCTATGGGCTCGCGCCGTGGTTCCGCAGTCTGCCGGAGTTGAAGGACCGGGTGACACTGCCCCAGCACTTTGCCGACAACGGCTACCGCACCGCGGCAACGGGGAAGATCTATCATCTCGGCACCGGCGGCAAGGAGAAGGGCCTGGCCGGCTCCAAGCCGGAGTTTCAAATCACCGCGCCCTTCGGCGGCGTCGGTAGTTTGCCAGAACGGAAACTCATCCCGCCCACGCCCATGGGGAATCATCGAGCGATGGATTGGGGGGTGTGGCCGCCCGACAATGACGATACTGGAAAAGGGGATTACAAGGTCGCGAGTTGGGCGATCGAGCAAATCAAGAGCGCGCCGAAGGACCAGCCGTTTTTCATCTCCGCCGGGTTTTTCCTGCCACACGTCCCGTGTTATGCCACGCAGAAGTGGTTCGATCTCTATCCGGACGACGACAGCGTGCTGCCGAAGATCCTCGAAAACGACCGTGACGACACGCCGCGTTTCTCGTGGTATCTGCATTGGAATCTACCTGAACCGCGCCTCAAGTGGGTCAAGGACAACCACCAATGGCGGAACCTCGTCCGCAGTTATCTCGCGTGCACCAGTTTTGTGGACTCGCAGATCGGGCGTCTCATGACCGCGCTCGATCAAGCGGGTGTCGCCGATAACACCATCGTCGTCATCTGGGGCGACCACGGCTGGCACCTGGGCGAAAAGGGGATTACCGGAAAAAACACCCTGTGGGATCGCGGCACCAAAGTTCCGCTCATCTTCGCCGGCCCCGGGGTGAGTCCCGGGCAGCGCTGCACGCAACCCGCTGAGTTGCTGGACATTTTTCCCACGCTCGTCGCACTCACCGCGGTGCCGGAGCGCGACGACTTGGAAGGGCTCAGTCTCGCCCCGCAGCTCAAGGACGCCGCCGCGAAACGCGAACGCCCCGCCATCACCAGCCACAACCAGGGGAACCACGGGATTCGCAGCGAGCGGTGGCGCTACATCCACTACGCCGACGGCAGCGAGGAGCTCTATGACATGCAGGCCGATCCCAACGAATGGACCAATCTCGCCGGCAAGCCGGAGCACGCCGCAGTCATCGCCGCGCACAAGAAATGGTTGCCGAAAACCGACCTGCCGCCCGCTCCGGGCAGCGCCAACCGCATCCTTACCTATGACAAAAAGACGGATGTAGCCCTTTGGGAAAACCAACCGGTGAGGCGCGGCGACCCGATCCCCGAATGAAATTCCGACTCACCATGCTTGCGCTCGCCGCACCTGAAATCGGTTCCATCATCCCCGGCGACCACGCGTGGACCGCATCGCGCGTCAGGTGTTGACGGGTCGGCCCGTCTGGAGTGTGGCGCAGGGTTTTTCCCGTTTTCCCAATCGTAACCATGAAGCTCTCGCTACTTGCCTTCCTCTTGTGTCTCCCGGGTCCGGCTTGGGCCGCACCGGCGAAACCTAACATCATCGTGATCATGGCCGACGATCTCGGCTATGGGGATATCTCATGCAACGGCGCCACCGCGGTGAGTACGCCGGCGATCGACCGGCTCGCCCGTGAAGGCGCACGTTTCACCAGCGGTTATTGCTCGGCGTCCACCTGCACGCCGTCGCGCTTTTCCCTGCTCACCGGCACCTACGCGTTCCGGCAGAAGAACACCGGCATCGCCCCGCCTAACGGACCATTGATCGTCAAGCCCGGCACCGAGACCCTTCCGGCCATTCTCAAACGCGCGGGTTATGCCACGGCGGTGATCGGCAAGTGGCATCTCGGTCTGGGCGATCCCGCGCCGGATTGGAACGGCGTAATCAAACCCGGCCCGCTGGAGATCGGATTCGACCATTGTTTTTTACTCCCGACGACCAATGACCGCGTGCCGCAGGTTTACCTCGAAGACCACCGGGTGAGATATCTCGACCCTGCCGACCCGCTGTGGGTCGGGGACAAGTCGCCATCGCCCGACCATCCCACCGGCATCAGCCATCGCGACACGCTCAAGATGGATTGGTCCCACGGCCACAACCAGACGATCCACAACGGCATCAGCCGCATCGGTTTTTACACCGGCGGCATCAAGGCGCGCTTCCGCGACGAAGACCTGGCGGATGAATGGGTCAAACAATCCAACCGCTGGATCGAACAGAACAAGGACCGCCCGTTTTTCCTGTTTTTCGCCTCGCACAACATCCACGTGCCGCGCGCCGTGCACGAGCGGTTCCAGGGGAAAACCACACTGGGGCCCCGCGGCGACAGCATCGTCGAGTTCGACTGGTGCGTGGACGAGTTGATGAAGACGCTCGACCGCCTCGGTCTCGCGAAGAACACGCTGGTGCTCCTCTGCTCCGACAACGGCCCGGTGCTCGACGACGGTTACAAGGATGGAGCGGTTGAAAAAATCGGCAAACACCAGCCCGCCGGTCCTTACAGCGGCGGCAAGTACAGCGTATTCGAGGGCGGCACCCGCACGCCGTTCATCACCCGCTGGCCGGGGCGCATCCAGCCCGGTGTTTCCGCTGAAGTGGTTTGCACCATCGACCTTGCCGCCAGCTTCGCGGCGCTCACCGGCCAAACTCTGGCAGATGAGGGTTGCCGGGACAGCCTCAACGTGCTCGGGGCCCTGCTCGGCGAGCCAGGTGCCAAGGGGCGCGACCACCTCCTGCAGCAGAATAACGGCGGCGAC
>JAIFNK010000079.1 GCA_020047775.1 Akkermansia sp.
AAATGATCCGTGGGGAATCTGAAATGTCCCGGGCGATCCCCTCGTAAGGCGCTCCAGAAATTTCCAGCCTGCCGCACCCTTCATGAAACCCACTTCGTTCTGCCTCGGCCTCGGCCTCGCCACGCTTCCGCTTCACGCCGATCCGCAGTGGGTCTGGGTCAACAAGGCGGCCAAAGATGGCGAAACGGCCACCTTCCGCAAAACCTTCAACCTCACCGGCCCGGTCAAATCCGCCAAAATCGACTTCACCTGCGACAACGGAGCCACCGTCTTCATCAACGGCCGGAAGGTCGCGGAAAACACCAACTGGGACCAGCCCACCAGCACCAAGCTCAAGGAATTCCTCAAACCCGGCGAAAACGAAATCCGCATCGATGCCCGGAACAACGGCTCCGTCGCCGGCCTCGTCGCAGTCATCGCCATCCGCCTCGTCGGCGGCGGGGAAACCCTCGTCGAAACCGGCCCGGACTGGCTCGTCTCCCCGACCGGCAGCACCGATTCCAAACCCGCGGTCGTCGTCGGCAAATACGGCGACGGTCCCTGGGGAAAAGCGCTCATCGCCAAAACCAGCGACGCCGGCGCATCGGCAGACGCCACCCAGATCCAAGTCCCGCCCGGTTTCAAGGCGGAGCGGCTTTACAGCGTGCCGAAGGAAAAGGAAGGCTCGTGGGTCGCCCTCACCGAGGATCCGAAAGGCCGGCTGCTAACCGCCGATCAATACGGCGGGATCTATCGGGTGACCGTGCCCGCCAGCGGCTCGGATGCCGAGACCAAGGTCGAGTCGCTGACCCTGCCAAAAGGCCCCAAAGGCGAAACCATCGGTGGCGCGCACGGCTTGCTCTACGCGTTCGACAGCCTCTATCTGATGAACAACGAGCTCCAGGGCAAAGGTCTCTGGCGCTTGAAGGACACCAACGGCGACGACCAATTCGACAAGGCCGACTTCCTCATTCCGCTCGGCGGCGGCGGCGGCGGCGAACACGGCGTCCACAGCCTGGTGCTTTCCCCGGATGGAAAATCCATTTTCTTCGTCAACGGCAACCACACCGCGGTCCCGAAAGACCTCGCCGCCAACCGCATGGTCGCCACCGGCGAGGACCACCTCGTCCCCCGGATGTGGGATCCTAACGGCCACGCCAAAGGCATCCTCGCCCCCGGCGGCTACATTTGCAAAACCGATCCCGACGGCAAAAACACCGTGCTCTTCGCTGGCGGCTTCCGCAACCAGTACGACATCTCCTTCGATGCTAACGGCGAGCTGTTCGCCTTCGACTCCGACATGGAATGGGACATGGGCACCCCGTGGTACATGCCCACCCGCATCAACCACGTCGTCACCGGCGGCGACTATGGCTGGCGTTCCGGTTCCGGCCGCTGGCCCGCGTATTATGCCGATTCCCTGCCCGCCACCGTCGATGTCGGCCCGGGCTCGCCCACCGGATCGGTCTTCGGCACCGGCGCGAAATTCCCTGCGAAATACCAGCGCGCCCTCTTCGCCCTCGACTGGACCTTCGGCACCATGTGGGCCATCCACAACGAACCGGACGGAGCCAGTTTCAAATCCGTCAAAGAGGAATTCGTCGCCGGCAAGCCGATGCCCTTCACCGATGCCATCATCAGCAAAAAGGACGGAGCCATGTATTTCACCACCGGCGGACGCCGCAGCCAGGCCGCGCTCTATCGGGTGGCCTACACCGGCAGCGAGTCCACGGCTCCGGCCTCCCCTACCCCGCCGACCGCCGAGGCGAAACTCCGCCATCTGTTGGAGTCAGACACGCCGGAAGCCCTCGCCCAGGCGTGGCCCAACCTGTCCAACAAGGACCGCTTCCTGCGTTTCGCCGCCCGCACCGCCATCGAGCGCCAGCCGGTGGCAAAATGGGCGGACAAAGCCCTCGCCGAGACCGATCCGCAAGCCTCCATCGAGGCGCTCATCGCCCTCGCCCGCCTCGGCGACAAATCGCTCCAGCCGAAAATCATCGTCGCGCTCGGACGTCTCGACTTCGCCAAGCTTCCGAAAAACCTGCAGCTTCCCTACCTGCGCGCCTGGCAGCTCGCCTTCATCCGCATGGGCAAGCCAGCCCCTGAAATCTGCCAGAAAATCGCCGCGCGCCTTGACCCGCAGTTCCCGAACTCCGACGCCCTCGTCAACCGCGAACTCGCCTCGCTGCTCGTCTTCCTCGACTCCCCCACCCTCGTCGGGAAACTCGTGCCGCAGCTTGCCACCGTCAGCGATTCCGACATCACCATCGCCACCGCCGCCGTGCTGGCCCGCAACGACCGCTACTCGAAGGCTGTCGAAGGCATGCAGGGGAACCGCCCTAACCGCCAGGCGATCTTCTACGCCAACGTCCTGCGCGAAGCCCGCGCCGGCTGGACTCCGGAGCTACGCAAAACCTATTTCATCTGGTTCCCCACCACCGCATCGTGGAGCGGCGGCAACAGCTTCCGCAAATTCCTCGATAACATCCGGAACTTCGCCCTCGCCAACTGCGTCACCGATGAAGCCGAGCGCGCCGCCCTCAAGACGCTTGCCGAGACCGTCATCCCCACCGAAGTGACACCCGTGGTTTCACCGAAAGGCCCCGGCAAAACCTACACCACCGACGAGATCGTCGCCCTCGCCGAGACTGGCCTGAAGAAGCGCAACTTCGAGCAAGGCAAAGCCATGTTCTCCGCCGTGCTCTGCATCCAATGCCACCACTTCGGCAGCCGTGGCGGCAACACCGGCCCCGACCTAACCGGCTCTGGCAACCGCTACACCATCCGCGACCTCACCGAGAACATCACCGAGCCGTCCAAGGTCATCAGCGACCAATACCCGAGCGAAGTCATCACCCTCAAAAACGGCCAGACCGTCGTCGGCCGCGTGGTCGTGGAGGAAAACAACACGCTCTTCGTCATGACCAGCGCCTTCGCCCCGAACGCCCTAACACCCGTCGCCGATGCCGACATCACCGCCCGCAAGCCGCACGACGTCTCGATGATGCCGCCCGGCCTGCTCAACGCGCTCAACCCGGACGAGCTGCTCGACCTCTACGCCTACATCCTCTCCGGCGGAAATCCCAAGGACCCGCGGTTCTGACCGGCGACGGTCTTCAGGAATGGAGCTGCGACAAAATTTGGTGTCGGCTGCAACGGATTTGCGCTGGCTTTCCATGAGGCGGTGATGCACCACACAGTCCTCAACATTTCCAACTCATGAAAGTCATCACCGCCGAACAAGTCCACGCCGCTCTCAGTTATCCAGCCCTCATCGATGCGCTCGGGGAAGCTTATGCGGGCGAGTTCAAGATGCCGCCGCGGCAGGTCTTCCTGCTGGATGACGACGAGGCCAACCACGAAGCCTTCGCCGTGCTTCCCTCGTGGGGCAGCGAGTTCATCGGCGTCAAGGCCTTCACTTATTTCCCCACCGCCACGGCTCCTTACAAATCGCTCTATTCCCAAATCCTGTTGTTTGACCGGGCGCACGGCGCGCCCCTCGCGCTGGTGGATGGCACGACGGTGACCTTCTGGCGCACCGCCGGCATCTCGGGGCTCGCCACCCGTTTGCTGTCCCGCGAGGATTCGGCGACGATGTTGGTTTTAGGAACCGGAAACCTCGCGAACTATATCATCCGCGCCAATGCCAGCGTGCGCCCGCTCAAGAAGATCATGGTCTGGGGACGCAGCCGCGAAAAGGCCGGGATGGTCTGTGCTGCGGCACGCGCGCAGTTGCCCCACATCGAATTCACCGCCGTTGAAGACCGCGAGGCGGCCTGCGCGCAGGCGGACATCGTCGTGTGCGCCACCGGCTCGCACGAACCGTTAGTGCACGGCGACTGGATCAAACCCGGCACCCACACCGACTTCATCGGCAACCACCATGCGGTCAAGCGCGAGTGCGATACGGCATTGATCACCAAGTCCAGGGTGTATGTGGACAGTTATGTCAATGCGATGAAGGAGGCCGGGGAAATCCTCATGCCCGTCAGCGAGGGTGTTTTCAGCAAAGAAGACATCGTCGCCGAACTTGCCGGAATGTGCAATGGCAGCGCCCCGTTGCGGCAAAGTGATGACGAGATCACCCTGTTCAAATCCATCGGCATGGCCCTGAGCGACCTGGTGGGCGCGGGGCTCGTTTACAAAACAGCGGTCGGCTAACAGCAAATCACGCCGGACGCGTGGCGGCGGACTCGCGGATGATTTTCAGCGCCGCCTCTCTCTGCTCACCGGCGAGCGGCAGGCGCGGGGCGCGGACGGTTTCCGTGCCATAGCCCATTTCCGCGCAGGCGAGCTTGATGTATTGCACCAGCTTCGGATCGGAGTCGAAGTGCAGCATGGGCATATACCAGCGGTAGATTTCCAACCCGCGTTTCCAGTCCTCCGCCACGGCGGCGTCCCACATCAGGCGGTTTTCCCGTGGGAACGCATCGACGAGCCCCGAGATCCAACCGGTGCAGCCGAGCATGATGCTCTCCAACGCGACGTCATCAAGGCCGGAGAAAATGAGATACCGGTCACCGAGCTTGTTGAACAAATCGGTGATGCGCCGCGTGTCGCCGGCGGCTTCCTTGATGCAGACGATGTTCTCCACATCCGCCAGATCCTCGAACATTTCCGGCGTGATGTCCACCCGGTAAACCGGTGGATTGTTATAGCACATGATCGGCAGGTCGGTGGCGGCCGCCACGGTGCGGAAGTGATTCACCGTCTCGCACCGGTCAGACTTGTATACCATGCCGGGCATCACCATGAGGCCGTCCACGCCCGCACTGGCGGCGGCCTTCGCGGTCTCGCAGGCGTTTGCGGTGGTGAACTCGGCGACGCCGGTAATCAACGGCACCTGGTCCTTGCAAACTTCTTTGGTAGCCCTGAGCACCTTCACTTTCTCATCGAGGGAAAGCGAGCAGTTCTCACCGATGGTCCCGAGCATGACCAACCCGTGGATGCCCTCGGCCAGCAGCGCCTCAACGTGTCTTTGGGTCGACGGCAGATCGAGCGTGAAATCGTCGTGGAACTGGGTGGGAACGGCAGGATAAACGCCGTGCCAATCGACTTTAAGGGGCATGAGTTGATGGATTGTGGATGATTTCCGGTTTTTGGGGTCCGCCAGACGCGCTGCGGTCAGCGTACGCGCCCGATGCGCCTTGATCCGGCGGACCCAATCCCGGGCGCCGGGATGGGGCCATGAAGCCATCAAGGTGTCAATGGCGTTCGTTCCGCGCGGATCCGCGGGGTCCGGGCATTCCGCCGCAAACCATCCGCCATCAGAGTGATGAGGAACCCACCCTCGGCGCCCCAATCTTCCAACGCCTCTTCGCCGCCCGTGAAAAGGAGTTCCCGCGGGAATGGATCACCCGCCCGGCCGCAGGTTCCAGGATTGTGACAAAATCGCCCCACAAATCAATTGCACCGGGCGGCGGAAGATTCTGTTGGATCGCATGGCCTGTGATCCTTCCTTCCAAACCATCATGAAAATCGACATTGTGACGGACACCTACGTTCCCGATGTGAACGGGGTAGCCATGACCTTGGGACGCCTTACCGAGGGACTGCGGCGGCGGGGACACCGTGTCCATGTGATTCACACGGGAATCTCGGCGAAGATTGGTGAAACCTGCGTCGCCGCCGTCCCCCTCCCCGGCTACAAGGAGGTGCGGATCGGTTTGCCAAAACCTTTCGAACTCAAAGCCCGCTGGGCAAAGCGCCGCCCGGACGCGATCTATGTGGCCACGGAAAGCCCGCTCGGGAAATCCGCGATCAAGGCGGCCAAGGCGCTGGGCATCCCGGTGGCCTCGGGGTTTCACACGAATTTCCACCAATACATGGAGCAATACGGGATGGGCGGATTCCACCCGATGGCGATGGCCTATCTGAAAAACTTCCATCAGCGCGCGGACTGCACGCTGACGCCCTCGCAGGACATGGTGGAACGGCTCGCCAACGTAGGATTTCAAAACGTCCATCTGCTAGGACGCGGCGTGGACACGGATTTGTTCGCCCCCGGGAAACGCTGTGAATCCCTGCGCGCCCGCTGGGGTGCGCGGGCGGCGACACCTGTCGCCGTCATGGTCGGCCGGGTGGCGCCGGAGAAAAATTTCGAGTTGGCGATGAACACCTTCGAGCAAATGCGCAAGGTGTTCCCGGACGTGCAGTGCGTGGTGATCGGTGATGGACCCCTGCGTGAGAAACTCGCCCTGAAATTCCCATGGGTTCATTTCCCCGGAATCCAATCCGGTGAGGAACTCGCCAAACACTACGCCTCCGCCGACGTGCTGGTCTTTCCCAGCGAAACCGAAACCTTCGGTAACGTCCTGTTGGAGGCGATGGCCAGCGGTCTCGCCACGGTTAGCTATGATTACGCCGCCTCGGCGCTGCACGTGCGGGCGGGTGAGAACGGACTCAAGGCGGCCAAGGGTGACTCGGCGGAATTCATCCGCCACGCGGTGCACGCCCTTTCATTGCGGATAGACGACCCACTGCGGGAAGCGGCCCGGGAAACAGCGGAATCCCTGGGATGGGATCAGGTGGTGGTGGAATTCGCGCGCAGGCTCTCCGGGATCTCCGGAGCCGTTGAGGAAATCCCGGCAGCCCGGCCGAAAAAATCCAAGCGCCCGAAATTTTCCTGTCGCACGGTCTTCCTGTCGGACATCCATCTGGGCACACCTGATAGCAAGGCGGATGAAGTCGTGGAGTTCCTCAAACACATCAAATGCCGCAAGCTCGTCCTCAATGGCGACATCATCGACGGTTGGGCGCTGAGGCGCGGCGGCCGCTGGACATCGCGCCACAGCCGCGTGATCCGCAAGGTGATCAAGATGACCGAGCAGGACGACACCGAGGTGATCTATCTGCGCGGAAACCATGATGAGATCCTCGAACGCTTTTTACCCATGGCCTTCGGCAGGATCCGCCTGACCAAGGAACACATCCACGCCACGGCTGCGGGAATGCGCTACCTCGTCGTGCACGGCGACGGCTTCGACAGCGTCTCCACCAACCACAAGTGGCTCGCCTCGCTCGGGGCGGTGGGCTATGATTTCCTGCTGCGGGTGAACCGCTTTTACAACCACTACCGGGCATGGCGCGGCAAGGAGTATTTCTCGCTCAGCAAGCGGGTGAAGGCCAAGGTCAAGTCCGCTGTTAGCTTTGTGGACCGCTACGAGGAGCTTCTCCAGGATCTGGCCCGCCACCGGAAATGCGATGGCATCATCTGCGGTCACATCCACACACCCGAAGACAAACAGGTGGGCGCGATCCACTACCTCAACTCAGGCGACTGGGTGGAAAGCCTCACGGCCATCATCGAGCATCATGACGGCCGGATGGAACTGGTGCGCTATGCCAGTTTCATCGAGAGCCTGAGGCGTGACGCCCCGCCGGAACCACAGTCCGATCAGGCATCGCTGCAATCCGCGTGCATGATCTGAGCGGACGCCTATTTGAAAAGCGTGTCCACCCCCATGGCGGACTTGCGGAGGAACTTGGGCATCGCCGCGGGATCACGCGGACGCAGGGCGCGAAACACAACCCCGGATAGATAGAGGATGAAAACGCGGTCCACCCAGCGGTAACCGCGCTTCCGCCGCAGCAAAAACACCGCCGCCACCGCAAGCGTGCGGCGGCTCACGGGAAATGGCTCGAAGGATACCTTGATCCGGTAGCGCTCACGCATTCCCTTGGGCCAGCGCAGCTTGTAAGCGGCTTTCCCGGCACGGATCCGCGCGGCGACGGACTCGTCAAACGGCAGGAAATAGTATCGGCGCGCCAACAGGACGAGGTCGAAGAAATCGCCCATGTGCTCGATGTCGTCCGCCGGAAGCCCGGCTTCGCGCGCCAGCGAAATCATCCGCGGGAACAACGCCGCGGCGGCCTCGCCACCCGACAGGGCGTCTTCAGGATTGCTAACGAAATGCCCCATCAGCTTGCGCACGCCATGATTGATGAAGAGCGAGTCCCAGTAAACATGCAGCAACGGCGGAATGCGGACGCGCCGGAAAAACAACTTCTGCCGGGCGAAGTCGCGGATGTAGAGAAGATCCCGGATCACCGTGTCGCCATGATCGAGAAGCTCCAGCGCAGCGGACGCCCGCTCCGGCCCGAGCAGGTTTTCCACGGCGGAGTCCGCCGGTTTGCCATGCCGGAAGACGGTGATGGCCGCCTCCGTGTTGAGACGGATCCAGATGTCCCGGCCATCGGCTTCCAGATAGGCGCGCCGCCGGAAGCGGTGCCAGCCGCCGGTTTGACACCACACCGAGATCCCCGCGACGTTTTCCGTTAGTGAGAGTTCCTGCGCGAAGCGTTCACAGTCCCAGCCGATGAACGACGGATACTCGCCCGCGCCCTCGTATTCCCGGCGGGCCTGGAGTTCCAACAGCTTGCGTTGCTTCACCCGGAAGAACGCGCGGTTGAGCGGGAGGTAGCGGAAGAAATCGCTCTCACCGTGTTTCATCGAGACGATTAGATTGGGTGAGTCGAGGCCCGCCAACGTCTTTTCGAGCGTGCCGCGGTGCCAGATCAAATCGCCGATGCGGTGGGCACCCACCGTCCAGGTCCGGAAGATCAGGTCCTTGCCGCGTTGTTCGAACTCGGGTAACAGCACGCGCAGCAGGCGGTTCGCCTCGCCGGCATTGCGCAGATGGAGACGCGTCCGGATCGGATCCCGCACGTCGTTCCCATCGCTCTCGCCGATGCGGAGGATCAATCCGGCGAGTTGGGGGAAATCATCAAGAATCCCCCGGACGAGCCCCACATAGTAGCTCTCCAATTCCGCCGGATCGTCGCCCATCGCCGCCGACAAGGCGGGCGTCATGGGCAACACGTCGGTCGTCAGATAGATCCGCAGTCCGAACTCGCCGTGCAGCATGTCGAAAAACCTCGTGAATTTCCCGCGCAGGAAATGAATCCGCTCCGCCACCTCCGGTTCGTGCAGCGGATGAAGCGCGAGGTGCGCCAGATCATCCAAGGTGACCGCGTTGTACCCTTGCGCGGAAACCTGGCGCGCGAAATCCCGCAATTCGCTCTCTATCAAAACCCATTCGTCAGGGCCTGCATCGAGCAAGTGCATGAAAGGAATCTTGGACCAATTGACCCGCATCCGGTTGTAGCCCCGGAAAAACGGGCCGATCGCATCGATGAGAAAAAGCTCCATTGCCAATACCCGGGAGAATCATCCCGCGGCACCCGGGTGGCGAGCTGTCAATATTGACGGAAATGTCACCTGCTTGGGAACACCCATGCCACGACCGCCACTCGACGTGAAGGAATGTCGGAAGCAATGAGCCGCGCCAACTTCCCGTGTGACAAACCGGTCACACAGGTGATATTTTTGTCACCGGATTTCCGTTGGGAGGAACCTCCTGATTCATAGTTTGCCGACGTCTCTCGAACATCGACAACCATGAAACAACGAACACTCCAATTCCCGATCGCGGCCCTCTGCTTGGGCGGACTCGCGGCAACCACTCCGCTGGCTCAGGCGGACATCATCATCACCGAGGTCAACTCCAATGGCGGCGACTTCTTCGAACTCCATAACACCGGAGCGTCCGCCGTGGACCTCACCGGTTGGAAATGGGACGATGACTCCCTATCACCAACCGCCGGGGCTACCTTCGGCGCGGTCACGATCCCTGCGGGTGGCGTTCTTGTGGTCTTCACGGGAACTACCGCAAACGTTCCTGCTTTCAAAACCGCATGGGGACTTGGAAATGACGTCGAAGTCTATTCAGCCAATAAAGACATCGGTCTCGGCAGCAGCGATGCCGTCATCCTTTTCGACAACACTAACAACGTCATCGCTTCCTTCAATTACAAGTCCGCCGCGTTCACCGCCAACTCGATCACCTTGCAGCCCTTCGCCCGCCCCGGCGCGGCAGCCCCGCTCGGCGGCCATGTGGGACCTTCCGCGGGAGGACTTCTTGGCGATGGCGCCTCTGCGGTTTGGGATGGCGTATCCCCGACAAGCCCGGCCTATGTCGCCGCTTCGGTCAATGTGCCATCTTTGACGGGTCCGCTTCAAGCACGGGTCCAGGGCAATTCCCTTACAAGTATCGGCTCACCCGGGACCGTCGGCGTGCTTCCCGTGAATGTCATTCCTCCCACACCCGTCGCGATCACCCCGGACATCACGGCGGTTCCTGCCGGTGAACTCCGGATGCGGCAAGTTTCATCCATCCCGCTCTTCGGCTCGGAGATTTCCTCATACGATGCCGCCAGCAAGCGGATGTTCGTCACGTCCAACATCGGTCTGCAGATCGTGAGCCTGAGCAACCCCGCTTCGCCCCAGTTGATCGAAATCGTGGACTTCAAGATCCCCGCGATCGGACTGAACAGCACCGACATCACCAGTGTGGATGTCTTCAACGGCAAGGTCGCCGTCGCCGTGCCGAACGCCACCAAGGACCTCCCCGGTCACGTCGTTTTCCTGAATGCGGCGGACGGCTCCTTCATCAGCAAGGTGCAGGTCGGCGTGCTTCCCGACAGCCTGACCTTCACTCCGGACGGCAGCAAGGTCCTCACCGCCGACGAAGGCGAAATGCTGCCCGGTGGACTCGACCTGGCCCCCGGATCGGTGACCATCATCGACCTCACCAACATCAACGCTCCCGTTGCCAATGTCGTCGGTTTCACCTCATTCAATGCTGACAAAGCCTCCCTCAAGGCCGCCGGCGTCCGCATCTTTGAAGCCAGCCCCGGCGTGTTGAAGGATCCGTCCCTCGACTTCGAACCGGAATACGTCGCCGTCTCACCGGATGGCACCAAGGCCATGGTCACCCTGCAGGAGGCCAATGCGGTCGCCCTGTTGGACATCGCCACCGCCACCTTCACCGCCATCGTTCCTCTCGGTGAAAAAGACTACAGCACCCTGCTCGCGGACTTCAGCGACCAGGACACGGCAACGAATGGCGGCATCAACCTTGCAACTGGCAGACCGGTCTTCGGACTCTACATGCCGGACGCCATCACCTCCTTCAGCGTGAGTGGAAACACCTACTACATCACCGCCAACGAAGGTGACGACCGGAATGATTTCCTCACGGAGACCACCACCGTCGCCAACGCCGGCTATGTCCTGGATCCCACCGTGTTTCCCAACGCAGCCGCCCTCAAGGCGAACACCAGCCTCGGCCGCCTCGTCGTTTCCAACTCGCCCGGCCTCCGTGGCGACACCGATGGTGACGGCGACATCGACCGCATCCTCTCCTACGGCGGACGCTCGATCTCGATCCTCGATTCCACCGGCACCCGCATCTATGACAGCGGCGACCTGCTGGATCAGAAACTAACCGCCATCGGCTCGCCCTTCTTCGACGACGGCCGCAGCGATGCAAAAAGCATCGAACCCGAAGGCGTGACCACCGGCGAAATCGACG
>JAIFNK010000065.1 GCA_020047775.1 Akkermansia sp.
CAATCCGCCAGCGCCCGCACCACCGAGGACAGCAACTACGAAATCGGCAAGGTCGAACCCTTCCGGGTTGCCTCGATCAAGTCTCTTCAAGTCGTGGATGAGCCACGCGGAATCGTCATCGAGTTCAACCAACCGCTCCCCGAAACCCTGCCGGTGGATCTCCTCTCAAAATGCATCGTCATCGATCCGCGGCCGGAAAACCTCAGCGCGAAAGTCGAGGGCCGCGAAATCCAGCTTTCCGGAAATCTCGCCGAAATGGACAAGTGCACGGTCACCTTCAAGGGACCGTTCCCCTCCAAGGCCGGACTCGATCTCGAGCGCCCGCTTACCACGGAAGTTTCCTTCGGGCATTTTGTCCCGGTGCTTTCCTTCCCGTCGCAAGACCAGGCACAGCTCGCCAACGGCACCCGCGAATACCGGATGCTGACGCTCAATCTGGATAGCGCCCGGGTCCGCATCAAGAAACTGTCGGGAGCGGATCAGATCCGCGCCTTCCAGAGTTACCGCCATGTCACCGGAAACGGACCTGACAACGACACCATCCAGCCGACGATCACCCTCCCCTACCCGCTCGTCGTCGGCGAACCGGTGGCGGACATGGAAATCCCCCTGCAAACCCCGATCGACGCTACCAAGATCACCACCTTCAAATGGGATGAGATCCTTCCGAAAGGCCAGCGCACCGGCACCTTTTTCCTCGAAGCAGTCGGCAAGAACCACCCCGACTACGACGGCAAGGGAGAAGCCCCGACGACCCAGGCGATCCTCCAGCTAACCGACATCGGCCTCGCCTGGAAACTCACCACCACGGAAGCCTTCATCTACGCCTTTTCCTGCAACACCGGCGCACCGCTTCCCGGCGTGAAAATCGAAACCTTCGGCGAGGACGCGGTTTCACTGGGATCCGCCACCACCGACGCCGCGGGGCTCGTCACCGTCCCCCGCTCCACTGCGGCCCGCCACCTCCGCGCCTCGCTCGGCGCGGACGACTACCTGACTGCTTTCGACTCCTCGCTCGAAACCGTCGGCCTCTGGCATTTCCCGATCCGTTATTCCTGGAATAAATCCGCCGAAGCCAAGCGCCAGGCGTTCCTCTTCACCGACCGCTCGCTCTATCGACCGGGCGAAACCGTGCGATTGAAGGGCATCGTCCGGAACCTCCGCGGCAATACGGTCGAACCCTCGAAAAGCAGCCCGGCACGCCTCGTCATCGTCGATCCCACGGACAAGGAAATCCACACCAGCCCGGTGACGATTTCCGCATCCGGCTCGTTCGACGCCACCTACTCCTTGCCAGCCGGCAAAACTGGCACCCATTCGATCCGCCTCGAATACCCCGAAGAACTCGCCCAGGCCGAAGCGCTCGAAGATCAGTGGGAAAAACAAGAAGCCCTCGTCGCAAGCGCCCGCTTCGAGCTGCCACTCCGCGTCGAGGAATTCCGCCGCAATGCCTTCGAGGTCGGGCAGGCCATCGCCGTACCCGCACCCGCAGCCACCTCGATTTCCTCCGAACTCACCGCGAAATACTATCAGGGCCAGCCCGTCGCTGCCGGGAATGTAAAGTATTTCAGCCGTATCTCCGCGCAGAATCCGTATCCGGACCGCTTCCGCGATTTCCTCTTCGGCAACCACCGCACCGACGATTGGACATACTGGTATCACTACTTTGGCTACCGCTCCGACGATGAGGAGGACTCCGGCAGCCAATCCTCGCAGATCCAGGGTGAGGCGCTGCTCTCCGCCGAGGGCAAGGCCACGCTCACCGTCGCCATCCCGCAAGCGGAATTCCCCACCGCCCGCGAAGTTGTCATCTCCTCGGAAGTCACGGATGCTAACAACCAAACCCTAACCTCCACCGCCGAGACCACCGTGCATCCCGCGTCCGTTTATGTCGGCATTTCCCGGATCGACCAACTCGTCCGCGCGGGAAGCAGCCTGCCATTGAAAATCGTCGCCACCGACACCAATGGCCAACCCTTCCCCGGAGCCGTCAAAGTCACCGCCACGCTGACCCGCGAGGTAAATTCCTCCGTGAAATCCCGCACCGACTCCGGCGCGACCACCACCCGCAACGACGTGACCGAGGAAACCGTCCTCACCTCCGAGCTCACCCTCGATCCCGCCGCCTCCGCCGGCCAAGGCACTCCATTCACCGTGACGCCGAAGTCCAACGGCCTCCACTTCCTCACCCTCCGCGGCACCGATCCGGATGGCCGCGCCTTTGCCACCGTCACCCGTTTCAACGTTTACGGCACGGACGAATACCCGTGGCTCTACGAAGACGGCCTGCGGGTGAAACTCGTCGCCGAGAAAAAATCCTACAAACCCGGCGACACCGCGCGAGTGCTCGTTCTATCACCCATCGAAGGCACCGCGCTCGTCACCGTGGAGCGCGAGAAGGTCCTGCGCTCATTCCAAGTCGAGCTCAAGGCCGACAAGCCCGTCATCGAAATCCCCCTCACCGCCGAAGACGCGCCTAACGCCTTCGTCTCCATCCTCATCGTCAAGGGTGCCAAGGAATCCGCCCGCGAGCACAAGGAACCCCAACTCCGCCTCGGCTATTGCGAGCTCATCGTGGAAAACCTCCGCGACCGGTTAGCCGTCAATATCGAGGCACCCGCCACCTGCCGCCCCGGCGACGACATCACCCTGACCGGCACCGTGATCCTCGCCAACGGCCAACCCGCCGCCAAGGCGGAAGTCACGCTCTACGCCGAAGACGAAGGCACACTCGCCGTGATGGGTTACGAAACGCCCAAGCCGATGGACTACTTCTACAAGCCCCGGAACCTCGACGTGGAAACCGGCACCTCGTTCTCCACCTTCGTCTCCGAAGACCCGGAGATGCAGGATTTCACCAACAAAGGCTTCTTCATCGGCGGCGGCGGCGACCTCAGCAAACTCGCCGACTTGCTCCGGAAAAACTTCGACCCCTGCGCCACCTGGGCGCCCGCGCTCGTCACGGATGCGAACGGAAAATTCAGCCATACATTCAAGTTCCCCGACACGCTCACCCGCTACCGCCTCATCGCCGTCGCCCATCAGGACGCCGCCAGATTCGGCCACGTCGAGTCATCCATCGTCGTAAGAAAAGACCTGATGCTGGAACCGAAAACCCCGCGTTTCGCCAACCAGGCGGACACCTTCAACTCCCAGGTCCTCGTCCAGAACGCATCGACCCACACCGGCACCTGGGAGATCAAATTCAGCACCGCCAACGGCCAGCAAACCCCGTGCGCCGTCCCAACAGGCCCGACCACCGAGACCGTCACGCTCGCCCCCGGCGCATCCGCCACCGTCATCTTCCCGACCCGCGCGGAAACCACCGGTGAAGCCGTGCTCACCTTCCAAGCCACCCCGGTCTCCCTCAGCAACGCGAACCTCACTCCCAAGCTCACGCACGATCTATCCGACGCCGTCGAATCCCGCTTCGCCGTGCAATACCCGATGCCGCTGCTCCGCCAAACCAAGCTCGTCACGCTCAACAAGCCTGGCACGAAACTCAATCTCCGCGACCAACTCGACGGACGACTGCTCGACGGCAGCGGCGAGATCGACCTGGAGTTCTCCCGCTCGCCGCTTGTCGAAGCCGCCGGTTCCGTCGATTTCCTGCTCCACTATCCGTACGGCTGCGTCGAGCAAACCACCTCCTCGCTCATCCCCTGGCTGGCCGTGGAGGATCTCAGCCCGGTCATCCCGCGCTTCGCGAAAATGGACGGGAAAAAAGTCGCCGCCGCCATCCAGGCCGGGGCCGACCGCCTGCTTTCCATGCAGCTCCCGGACGGCTCATTCGCCTATTGGCCCGGCGGCACCCAGACCGTGCCTTGGGCCACCTCCTACGCCGGCATGGGCCTGATGATGGCCGCTGGCAAGGGTGCCAACGTCCCCGAGTCCGCCATCGAATCGCTCACCAAATACCTCATCGAAAGCCTCCGCGGCATCGCCACCGAGAAATCCCCCTACGCGCTCGAAAGCCACATCCGCTCCCTGCTCGTGCTCGCTGGTGCCGGCTCGCCGCAGCCAGCCTATCGAAACGTACTCGTGGACCGCATCACCGAGCTCACCCCCAGCGCCCGCTGCCTGCTCGCCACCGCCATCGCCGCCGAGGAGGAGGACAACAAAGCGAATCTCGCCATCGCCAAATCCGTGCTCACCTCCAAAGTCCCCTTCAAGTCGAAAAACGACGATTGGATGCCATGGTCCGCCGACGAAGCCTACCATCTCATCGCCTGGCTCGCCATCGATCCCGAAGGCCCGGAACCCACCAAGGCCCTCGACCGCATGCTCCACGAGCGCAACCCCTACGGCGCATGGAACACCACCTGGGTCAACGGCTGGAGCATCATCGCCATGGCGGAATATGCCAGGAATCAGGAGCTCGGCGACGCCCCGGTTTCCCTCGCCTTCAAGACCGCCAGCGGCACCGAGACCATCACCCTCACCAAAGAGCAGCCCACCGCCATTCGCTCTTCCAAACTGAGCCCCGATCTCAAGCTCGCCCTCAGCACCAACCAAAGCGCGTGCGTCCGCATGAAAATCGCCGCCAAACCGCAGATCGCGCCCACCCAGCCGGTCGCGAAAAACGGCCTGTCCATCGACCGCATTTACGAGCGCGTCAACGCCGACGGCTCCGCCACCATCCTTACCGAGCCGCAAGTCGGCGATCTGATCCGCGTCTCGCTCCGCGTCACCCTGCCCAAGGACAGCACCCGCTATTTAGTCATCGAAGACCCGTTGCCGTCGCTTTTTGAAACAGTCAACACCGACTTCAAATCCCAGCGCGCCGCCGTCGGCATTCGCACCAGCGAGAGCGATTGGCAAGTCAGCCACTCCGAGCTCCGCACCGACCGCGCCTCGTTTTTCCTTGATGAAGTCTGGCGCAAAGGCACCTACACCCTCACCTACCTCGCCCGTTGCACCATCGCCGGCCAGGCCACCGCCCCGCCCGCCAAAGTCGAGTCGATGTATGACCCGGAAAACTTCGCACTCTCCGCCTCACGGGTCTTCACCGCGAAATAGTCTTCAACTCTTCGTACGTAGTCCCGCCTTCAGGCGGTCTTCCTCCACCAAGATTCCGCCTGAAGGCGGGACTACGAACGAAGAAGACAAAAAGAAGCCGGAGAAAACCGGAGTAGGGGGGAACTCGATTTTCCCCGGCCTTTTTGAACCGTGAAGTGGTTCGACTCGGGGAGGTGTTTGTCGCTGTCCGCTCCTCGGGGGGGAAGGGTGGCTCGCGGCGACGGTGGGACTCATACTCCATTTCCAGCCACGATGACATTACGCGATGACGTGATATCGCCAAACCGGACGAAAAATCCCCCCCCCGACCGACTCTAGGATTGCCAAACTTCGATCCTCGACTAGGAATCTGCCCCCGGCGCGAAACCGTGTCCGGCAACCAGAAGCAACCATCCGACTATGAAGGACCTCAGCAAATACCGCAACATCGGCATTTTCGCCCACGTTGATGCGGGCAAAACGACCACCACCGAACGCATTCTCAAGCTCACCGGCAAGATCCACAAAATCGGAGAAGTTCACGATGGCGCATCCACCATGGACTTCATGGAACAGGAAGCCGAGCGCGGCATCACCATCCAATCCGCCGCCACCACCTGCTTCTGGAAGGAGCACCAGTTCAACATCATCGACACCCCCGGCCACGTCGACTTCACCATCGAAGTTTACCGCTCGCTCAAAGTGCTCGACGGCGGCGTCGGCGTCTTCTGCGGCTCCGGCGGCGTTGAGCCACAATCCGAGACCAACTGGCGCTACGCCAACGATTCCGGTGTTTCCCGAGTCATTTACGTCAACAAGCTCGACCGCATCGGCGCGGATTTCTACCGCGTCATCGCGCAGGTGAAAAAAATCCTCGGCGCCCACCCGCTCGTCATGGTCCTGCCCATCGGCACGGAAAGTGACTTCGTCGGCGTCGTCGACCTGCTCACCATGAAAGCCCACATCTGGGACGAATCCGGCCAACCGGAAAATTTCAAAATCGAGGAAATCCCCGCCGACATGGTGGACAAAGCCAAGGAATACCGCGCCCAACTCATCGAGACCGCCGTCGAGCAAGACGACGCGATCATGGAATCCTACCTCGAAGGCACCGAGCCAAGCATCGAAGACGTCAAAAAGTGCATCCGCAAAGGCACCGTCGATCTCGCGTTCTTCCCGACCTACTGCGGTTCCTCCTTCAAAAACAAAGGCCTCCAGCTCGTGCTCGACGCCGTCGTCGATTACCTGCCAAACCCACTCGACGTCAAACCACTCCCCGAAGTGGACGCCGAGGGCACCCCTACCGGCAAGTTCGCCGTCATCGACCCGAAAGCCCCGTTCCGCGGCCTCGCTTTCAAGATCATGGACGACAAGTTCGGCGCGCTCACCTTCACCCGCATTTACTCGGGCACCATCAAGAAGGGCGACACCGTGCTCAACTCCTTCACTGGCAAGACCGAGCGCATCAGCCGCATGGTCGAAATGCACGCCGACGACCGCAAGGAAATCGACTCCGCCCAAGCCGGTGACATCGTCGCCATCGTCGGACTCAAGAACGTCCAGACGGGTCACACCCTCTGCGACGAGAAAAACCCGGCCACCCTTGAGCCGATGGTTTTCCCGGATCCCGTCATTTCCATCGCCGTCGCACCGAAGGACAAGGCCAACGCTGAAAAGCTCGCCAACGCCATCGGCAAGATGATCCAGGAAGACCCATCGTTCCGCGTCGAAACCGACGACGAAACCAACGAAATGATCCTCAAGGGCATGGGCGAGCTCCACCTCGACATCAAGATCGACATCCTCAAGCGCACCCACAAGGTCGAGGTCTCCGTCGGCGCACCGCAGGTCGCCTACCGCGAAACCATCACCAAGATGGTCAACGACAGCTACACCCACAAGAAGCAGTCCGGTGGTTCCGGTCAGTTCGCGAAAATCGACTACACCATCGAGCCCGGCGAAGCCGGTTCCGGTTTCATCTTCGAATCGAAGGTCGTCGGCGGCAGCATCCCGAAAGAGTTCATCCCCGCCGTCGAAAAAGGCTTCAAAACCTGCGTCGATAAAGGACCACTTGCCGGTTACCCCTGCTTGGACTTCAAGGTCACGCTCAACGAAGGTGGTTTCCACGCAGTGGACTCCAGCAACATCGCCTTCGAAATCGCCGCCAAGGCCGCGTATCGCCAGACCATGGTCAAGTGCGCTCCGCAGATCCTCGAACCGATGATGAAGCTCGACGTCTTCACCCCCGACGAAAAAGTCGGTGACGTCATTGGCGACCTCAACCGCCGACGGGGCATGATCCAAGGCCAGGAGCCGACACCCGGTGGTGTCCGCGTCAAGGCCGAGGCTCCGCTGTCCGCCATGTTCGGCTACATCGGCGACCTCCGCACCATGACCTCCGGTCGCGGCCAGTTCTCCATGGAGTTCAGCCACTACGCCCCTTGCCCGAAAAACGTCTCCGACGACGTCATCGCCAAGGCCAAGGCCAAGGAAGAAGCGCTGCGCGCCGCCAAGTGATACAGGCATTCCTGCCTGTTCTTCCGCCTCAACAAACCCCGCCGTCCCGCAAGGGCCGGTGGGTTTTTTGTTGGACCGAAAAAATTCATTTCGGCCGAATTCTCGACGGCCCACGGTTTCACCCTCAGGATGAATCCGAAGAAACTGAATTCATCGGCCATCGCCATGAGTGTGCCTGTCCAAGGTTTTCTGCAAAAACCCATTTCCAATGTCATCGCCCACGACGATTTCCAAACGCCACGTCATCGCCGTCGCCTTTTTTGGGATCGCGCTGATCCTCACTCTTCGGCCGTGGCAGTCAATATCGCCCAGGAATCCGGAGAATCGCGAAGCTCTCCATGGACCAGCCATCGCTGATGAAGCTTCCTCCGTACCTCCCGGGCTCGGCGAATCCATCCGCACGAAGTCCCGCATCCGGCCCCATCACGCGAAGCCGACCATTGAAGAAACCACCGCACTCGTTCGACAACGATCCCAACGCAACCGAAGAACAGAATCCTTTTGCGAATCCCGCGCCGGCGCGTTGACCTCACAAGATAAAAGGATCTCGACGAAATCGCCTCAACCAGCTAAGGAAATTGTCAATCTGTCGGAATTCGCCGCCCATGACAACGGCAAGACTTCCAAATACCGGCAAATTCCATAAGATGACTCTCCCCCACCTACCCACACCATGAATACCATGAAAAACAAACTGATGGCCGAGTTCTTCGGCACCCTCTGGCTCGTCTTCGGCGGCTGCGGCAGCGCGGTTCTGGCGGCGCATTTCCTCAGCACTGACCCCACCCCGGTCAACCTTGGCATCGGTTTCGTCGGCGTCTCGCTGGCCTTCGGCCTCACCGTGCTGACAATGGCCTACGCCATCGGCCACATTTCCGGCTGCCATCTCAATCCGGCGGTCACCGTCGGACTGGTGGTCGGCGGGCGGCATCCGAAGTCCGAAGCGGTCCCCTACATCATCGCCCAGGTGCTCGGCGGCATCGCCGGAGCCGCGATTCTCTATCTGATTGCGAGTGGCAAGGCGGGCTTCAGCACCAGCGGCGGCTTCGCCTCCAACGGTTACGACGCCCACTCGCCCGGCGGTTACTCGATGGTCTCCGCCCTGGTCGCTGAGATCGTGCTCACCTTTTTCTTCCTCCTCATCATCCTCGGCGCCACCGACAAGCGCGCACCGCAGGGATTCGCTCCGGTCGCCATCGGCCTCGGGCTCACGCTCATCCATTTGATCGGCATCCCGGTGACCAACCTCTCGGTCAACCCCGCCCGCAGCACCGGACCCGCCATTTTCGTCGGCGGTTGGGCGATCCAACAACTCTGGCTGTTCTGGGTCGCGCCCATCGTCGGGGCGGCGCTCGCCGGCATCGTTTACCCGATCATTTCCGGCGAAAAGAGAGCCTGATCCGATCGGTCGTTCCTGCCCCGCTCAAACCATCGCCCCAAAACCGGGCGGTGGTTTTTTAGCATCAGCCGGAGGAATTCCGTAGCATTTTCAGGCCGCGATTTCATAGTTCCCCTGCGATGACCGATCCCCTAGACATCACGCTCGGTTCGTTGGTTGGCGATGCGCTCGCCCTGGGTCCCCACTGGGTTTACGATCAGGGCGTCATCCGGCACCGGCTCGGGCGGGTGCGGACTTATCAGGCACCTCTCACCACCTATCATGTCGGGAAATCCGCAGGCGACACCACCCACTACGGGGATCAGGCGCTGATCCTGCTGCGTTCGGTTGCCGAGACGGGTGGTTTTGATCTGAAGCATTTCGCCGCCGGATGGCGCGCTTATTGGGAAGACCCGGCGAACCGTTCTTATCGCGATGGCGCCACCCGCTCCACGCTCGCCAATCTCCAGGCCGGGGCGGACATCACCGCCGCCGCATCGACCTCCCAGGACATTGCCGGAGCGGCCCGCATCGCGCCGCTTTTTCTCCTGAAATGGCCGGATGACGAGGCACTCGTCGCCGCAGCCCGCGCGCAAACCGCTTTCACCCATCGCGAGCCTGTTGTCGTCGAGGCTGCGGAGTTTTTCACCCGCATCTCGCTGGCCCTGCGACGGGGTAAAAGCATGCGTGACGCGGTGGAGGAAACGATGGCGATCGGCGGCTGGAAGGGTCTGCTCGAAAACTGGCTGGACAACGCGATCGAGTCAGCCGCTTCGACAGAGAGCGACGCCGCGGAGCTGCACCGGCACGGGCTGCTGTGCCACACGGAGGACGCGTTCCCCGGCATCTGCCACCTGCTACTGCGGCATCCGCAGGATCCCGCGACCGCACTGGTTGAAAACGCCTGTGCCGGAGGCGACAGCGCCGCCCGCGGCATGATTCTCGGATTGGTTTACGGTGCCTGCATTCCGGTTTCCACCTGGCCCGCCGAGTGGCTGGAGAACCTGCATTGCCGGGCGGAAGTGAAGGAGCTGGCAGGCAGGTTCCGAAGTTGACGAACAGACAGGAATGTCTGTTTCACGCGGTCAGACGTAGTGCAACTCGACCGCTTTCGCGTCGATGGCGGCGTCGTTGTCGATAAGCTCCTGGATCGGATCCCAACGGCCGGAAAGCAGGGCTTCACGGGCGGAGTCGGGCATGGTCACCGGGATGTCGAGCCCGCCGGAGGTGCGGACGCGGAGCGCTTGCACGTCGATGGTGACTTCCGTTTCCGGATCGGCTTCCACGGCGTCGCGGATGGCGACGACGTCGGCCGGGCTGGCCATCACGCAGGGCATCGCAAGCGTGGTGGAGTTGCCGTAAAAAATTTCCGCGAAGGACTCGGCGATGACGCCGTTGAAGCCGTATTTGCGCAGTGATTGCGGGGCGTGTTCGCGGGACGAGCCGCAGCCGAAATTCACGCCGGCGACGAGGATGGAGGCCTTGGCGAAACGCGGGTCGTTGAGCGGGTGCTGGGTCTTGTTACCGTGCTCGTCGAAGCGGACGTCATAGAATGCGAATTCGCCGAGTCCGTCGAAGGTGACGCATTTCATGAAGCGGGCCGGGATGATGCGGTCAGTATCGATGTCCGCGCCGGGGATGAAAACAGCGCGGCCGGTGACGGAAGGAACAGGATCGAGTGCCATGGTGGAAGTTGAGAGTGGATGGTTGAGAGTTGAGAATGGGGAATCAGTTCTCGATGCGGTTCAGGTGATACCACGGACGCTGAACGTCCTCGGGAAACGGATTGGATTGATAGAAGGCGGCGAGCGGCGCGGAGTAGCCGATGGAATCGAGCCGCACAATGGTCTCGAACTGCGTGTAAAGGTTGCGCTTCCAACGCTCGGAGCGGCGGAAAACAAGAATTTCCGGCCACTCCTGTTCGATGAGGACGATTTCCTCAACGGAGGCAATGCGCTTGTAGTTGGTGAGCTTGTCACCGCGATCAAAGCGCGATGTGGAATCGGATAGAATTTCGATGATGAGCTTCGGATTTGAAACGACGTGCGAGTCGTCATCGCCCGGCTCGCAGGCGACGAAGACGTCCGGATAGTAGTAGCTTTCCCCTAGATCGTCGGCGATCTGGACTTTCACCGCCTCGATGTAGGTGCGGCAGGGACCACCTCGCAGGTGGGCTTGCAGGGCGGACGCCAGATCGAGACTGATTTCGTTGTGCCTGCGGCTGGCTCCAGACATCGCGTAAACCCGGCCATCCACAAACTCATGACGCACTTCCGAGCGGAGTTCTCCTTCGAGATACTCGGCGGCGGTGATCGGAAGTTTGTGGGCGGAGGTGCTCATGGCGGCGTCAGTTTACGCAACAGCGGCCGCTGGCTCCAGATTGAAAACCTCGCGGGCGTCGGCGACGGAACCGCGGA
>JAIFNK010000254.1 GCA_020047775.1 Akkermansia sp.
CGAACTCTGGCAAGCCCGCGCGAACACGCCGGACCTCGCCCACCTCGCCGCCCGCCACGAGGCGACGCGCGGGCGTTTCATTTCCCCGGCGGATCTCGCGCCGCTGCCGTTAAGAGTGCTTGTTTCGGTTTCCCGCGATCCGGCATCGCTGAAATTGCTGGATCTGTGGGGATTGAAAACGCTGGGCGATTTCATGAAGCTGCCGCGCCAGGCATTGATCGAGCGGCTCGGGCCGGAGGTCGGGAAATGGCACGACCTGCTCCACGGGAAAACCTGCCGCCTGCTGCGGCTCCACCGGCCGCCGGAATCGTTCGCGCAGTCGTTCGACTTCGAGGACGGCGTGATCGCGCTCGATCCCCTGGTTTTCGCGCTCAAGCGGCTGCTGCACACGCTCGCCGGACGGTTAGGCGCGCGCCATCTGGCGGCGGGTTCCCTGCACTTCCGGCTGATCCTGGAAACCGGCGGCGAGCTGGCGCGGCGCGTGCGCCTGCCCGAACCGCAGACGGCGGTGGAGGGCATGTTGTCGCCGTTGCAAACCTTGCTGGAATCGCTCCGCCTCGACGCGGCAGTGGTCACCCTGCAGCTCGACGCGGAAACCACTTTCGCCACGGCGGCGCAGCGCGAGTGGTTCGGCCGCCACCTGCCGCAGCCGGAGCGCTGGGCGGAAACGCTGGCGAAACTGGAAGCTTTGTTAGGACAAGGCCGGGTGGGGATTCCCCTGCCGCCCGAGTCTTTCCGCCCGGACTCCTTCACCCTCCACCCGGCGGCGGGACCGGCGTTGACCGGGCGGGCGTTTCTACCCGATTGCCCGGTGCCCCTACACCGCTTCCGGCCGCCGCGCGAAATCGCCGTGGCCTATGAATCGCACGACCGCCAACCGTGGCCGCTCGCGCTGCTCAACGGCCCACATCCCGGCGAAATCATCGACCGCCGCGGACCGTTTCCGGCGTCCGGCACGTGGTGGGATCCGGCCGGCACGTGGCAGCGGCTGGAGTGGGACGTCCAACTCGCCAGCCGCCATCTGCTGCGGCTCGTTTTCCAAACCCCGGACCGCTGGCAGCTTGAGGGAGTCTATGGATGAGACCAGCGAGGCGAAGAAGTGATTTGGGATTGCCGCCCGGTCAGACAACTCCGAGATTCCCCCCCGTCATGCCCGCGAAAAAATCTCAGAAGAAGAAGAAACGCGCCGCGATCCCGCTTCCCCCGGCCTCCGATTGGCGCACCTCGGACCAGGATGAAATCCTCCGCCGCACCCAGCGCGCCATCGATGAGAAACACTCGGTCCGCAATCTGGATCCCGCACATCCCGTCTTCTCCAACTTCGGCGTGGTCTCGCCCAGCGGCATGGACTATCAGGTCGAAATCCGCGACCTCGCCACCCGCGATTTTTCCTGCACCTGCCCGGACTTCCGCATCAATGGCCTCGGCACCTGCAAACACGTGGAAGCCGTGCTCATCTGGCTCAAGCGCCGCTTCAAGGGCGAGGTGCGGCTGGCGGAGAAATCCGGCTCCACCCGCACCGACCTTGTCCCAAGCGGGGAGACCCTCGCCATTGCCCGCAACCTCGGAAACCTGCCTGCGTCCCTGCGCCCGCACTTCGATTCCAACGGCGTTCTGATCGGAAATCCGGAGGAACACCTCGAAAAAATCCGCCGCAACCGCAGCCGGAGTTTCCGCATCTCCCAGGACGTCCACGGCTTTCTCGAATCCCGTCGCCACGCCGAGGAACGCCGCATCCTGCGCCGCGAATACGAAACCGGCGTCGTCGCGGGACGCCACCCGGAACACGTCACCCTCAGCCCGCTTTATCCCTATCAGCGCGAGGGCATGCTCCACCTCGCCTTCAACGGGCGCGCCCTGCTCGCCGATGAAATGGGCCTCGGAAAAACCATCCAGGCCATCGCCGCCTGCGCCCTGCTCCACCACCTCGGGAAAGCGCGACGCGTGCTCGTCGTCACCCCCGCCTCGCTCAAGTCCGAGTGGGAGGAACAAATCCGCAAATTCACCACTCTTTCCCAGCGACTCGTCTTCGGCCCCCGCACCACCCGTACGAGATGTTATGCCGACCCCGAGCCGCCCTTCTTCACCATCGTCAACTACGAACAGGTCGTCACCGACTCGCTCGACATCAACGACAAGCTCAAGCCGGACATCGTCGTGCTCGACGAGGCCCAGCGCATCAAAAACTGGGCCACCAAGACCGCCCAGGCCGTCAAACGCCTGCAAAGCCGCCACGCCTTCGTCCTCACCGGCACCCCCATCGAGAACCGCATCGACGAACTCTACTCCATCGTCGATTTCCTCGATCCCACGCTGCTCGGACCGTTGTTCCGCTTCAACCGCGACTTCTACCAGTTCGACGAAAAGGGCCGCCCGTCCGACTATCAGAATCTAGCGGCGCTCCGCGAGCGCGTCCGCCCCATCCTGCTCCGCCGCCGCAAGCACCACGTCGAGACCGAGCTTCCCGACCGCACCGACCGCAACCATTTCGTGAAACTCACCGCCGCCATGCAGGCGGACTACGACGAGGTGAAGCGCCAGGTTTCCCAGCTCATCCAGGCGTCCATGCGCCGCCCGCTGAAGAAGAGCGAGCAGGACCTCGTCATGATCCTGCTAGGCATGATGCGCATGATCTGTGATTCCCCCTCCATCATCAAAAACCGCGATTGCCAGGACTGCCCCAAGCTCGACGAACTCGGCCCCATCCTCGACGAAGCGCTCTCCGATCCCGACGTCAAAATCATCGTCTTCTCCGAGTGGGAAGGCATGCTCAAAAAAGTCCGCGCCTGGGCGGATAGAAACGGCGTCGGCTACGCATGGCACACCGGCAGCGTGCCCCAGCAGAAACGCCGGGGTGAAATCACCGCCTTCCGCGAGGATCCCGCTTGCCGCCTCTTCCTCAGCACCGATTCCGGCGGCGTCGGCCTCAACCTCCAGAACGCCAGCGTCGTCATCAACTGCGACCTGCCGTGGAACCCCGCCCGTCTCGAACAACGCATCGCCCGGGCCTGGCGAAAACACCAGACGCGCCCTGTCACCGTCATCAACCTCATCGCCGGGAACACCCTCGAACACATGATGCTCGAGACCCTCGCCACCAAGATGAACCTCGCCGAGGGCGTGCTCGACGGCTCCGAAAAATCCCTCAGCCAGGCCAAGCTCAAGCGCGGTCGCGAAGCCAACCTCGCCCGCCTCCAACAGATTCTATCCATCACTCCGGAGGGAAAACCCGCGACCAAGGCCCCGCCCGCCGATCCCGCCCTCGCCTTTGCGGAACGCGCCGCCACCACCCTCGGAAACGCCCTGCTCCACTGCCAGGAAGCCATGCTCCCCGGCCAGGCCGAACCCGTCATCCTCACCGTCCTGCGCGATCCGCAACGCGCCGCCGCCGTCTCCGCGCTCTTCCACGAGACCGACTGGCACGGCAATCCCCCGCAACTCCACGTCCTCGACGAAAGCACCTGGGCTTCCCTGCAAGCCCTCGTTTCCGCCGGGCTCATCACCCTCAACACCCGCGCCACCCGCTCGTTGACCGGCGATGCTCCACCCCCGCAAAAGCCGGCCCTCACCCCCGAACAACTCCAGCGCATCGCCGACCTCCGCGCCTTCGCCGCCAGGAAACATAAAGTCGCACGACTCCTCATCGAGAGCGACCTCGCCGAAGAAGCCGAACCGCACCAAAAAGCTGCGGACAAAGCGCTGGCGGAGGCGGAAGGGATTGAGAATGGAAATTGCCCAACCTAATTCCCGGCTTGCATGGCCAAACAAGATGGTGAACATTTGTTCACCCAATGCCTCGTTCCGAATCCAACCCGAAGGAAACACTTCTCTCCTTCCTTGAGAAGCTGGAGGCGGCGGGTTCGCCTCCGCCCTCGATTCGCGAAGTTTGCCAATGCCTCGGCTACCAAAGCACCAATGCCGCCATGAAACTGATCCGCCGGATGCAGGCGGGTGAACAGCTGATCTACGATGCCGGTTGCTCCAGAAGCCTACGCCTTGCGAAGAAAGCCAAGACCGGCGTTCCCCTTCTTGGCTCGATTGCGGCCGGTTTTCCCGACACACAAGATTTGGAGCAAGCCGAACAACTCCAACTCGATCCCACCACCTTCGACATCAAAAACCCGGCGGATGCCTTCGCCCTACGAGTTCGCGGCGACTCCATGACCGGCAGAAAATTTTTCGACGGCGACCTCGTTCTTTTGGATCGCTCCGCCACGCCAAAAAACCAAGATGTCGTCGCCGCTTTGATCGATCAGGAATGCACCCTGAAAACCCTGGTCATCAAAAACGGCAAAGCCTTTCTGAAAGCGGAAAATCCCGCCTACCCCGACCTCATCCCCGCCCATGACCTGCAAATCCAAGGAGTCGCCAAAGCCGTGATCCGCATTCTCACCGCCTGATGTCCTCAGCCAGTCCATCCCCTGTCCGCCCGCTGGAGCAGCGCCTCGCCGCGTTCGGGTGCACCGACTTCATTCGTTTGGATGGCAAACTATCGGATCCGGAGCAACTCGACTATCTCGATCTTCTTCCCAAACGCTCGACTCAGAAGCCGCTAGTAAGCGCGGTGGCCGAGAATCAGGGAACCGCCCTCCTCTACATCTTGGATGCTTGCGATGATCTGAAATGCGATCCCATTTCCCTCTCCGTCATCAGCCGCCAACTCGCGAATCGCAGCGACCCCGCCTGGCTCGGAGTGGTTCATCCTGGGTCATTGGAAATTTTCCCCATCGGCTTTCACGAATCCGCGAGTACGGCCCCGGTAAAAACCATCAAGGCGGACAGCATCTCCGCGCCTCTGTTTTTCCAGAGTCTGGTCCACGGCACTTTCGAAGAAAACCATCGCCTCCACGGAACGGATTACGTCTTCCGGAAAATCTTCGATCTCCTTACTCAAACCACCAACGCCTTCGTGCCCAGCCGCATCGACGCGCTGGAAGTGCTCTCGATGACCGGACGAGCTTTGTTCTTCCGCTTTCTGATCGACCGCCGGATCGTTCTGGAAAACGAAACCACCGACATCTGTCCCGCGTCAGCTGACCTGAAAGACGCGTTTTCCACCGCCGAAGCCGCCGCGCAAACTTCTGCTTGGCTCGATGAAACCTTCAACGGTGATTTCCTGCCGCTTATCGACGAGGAGATTCCCGCCGGAGACCGAAAAGCCCGTCAAGCCGCTTACCTCCGTTTCTATCAGCGGACCCGGCATCTCGTCGGCAAGAAAATCTTCGACCACCTTCAAGCCATTCTCAAAGGTTGGCGCGCAGTCGGCGGTGGCATTCAAACCGAGCTCGACTGGGGCGATCTCGATTTCGCCCACATCCCGGTTGGCGTGCTGAGTCAGGTGTATGAAAGCTTCAGCCATCGGGCGGACACCCGGACCGCCAAGGACACCAGCGTCCACTACACTCCCCGCACCATCGCGGACCTGATGGTGAAAGAATCCTTCGCCGCTCTAAAGAATCCAGCGGCTGCACAGGTGCTGGACCCATCATGCGGAGCCGGGATCTTCCTCGTGCTCGCCTTCCGAAGGTTGGTCCGCGAGCGCTGGCAGCACGACGAGGAACGGCCGAATACCAAGGTCATTCAGGAAATCCTCTATCAGCAATTGTGTGGCTTTGATGTTAGCGAACCCGCGCTCCGCCTGGCAGCCCTCGCGCTCTACATCACCGCCATCGAGGTCAATGGCAGCCCGAGGCCGCCGCGTTCCCTCAAGTTCCCGCGCAATCTCAGGGGCGAGGTGCTGCATCGCTTCGGCAACGATGAAGACGGACCTAACAGCGCCACCGCATTCTCGCTCGGCAGTCTCGGCCCGGATGTGTCACCTGAATTCAATGGCCGTTTTGATATCGTCATCGGCAACCCTCCATGGACACGTCTCCGCGAAAACCCCGCCCAAGACGACGAAGAGCCAAAGGGCAAATCCAAGACGGACGAACTGAACGAAGCTTTCACTCAAATCGGCAAGCGTGTGCTTACGGCTAGAGGCTTCCCCGAACTGGCGAAAGCCTATCAGAATCCGGACAAGAATCCCGATCTGCCCTTCCTCTGGCGGGCCACGGAATGGGCGAAGCCAAAGTCAAAAGGAAGCGACCCCGGAATCATCGCCTTGGCCATGCCGGCCCGCTTGTTCGGCCGCACCAGCGGCAAAGGCTTCGAGGCCTGGCGGGCGATCCTGCAGAGCGTCGAAACGACAGGCCTGTTGAACTGTGCCGATCTTCGAAAAACCGCCGTCTGGGAAGGCGTGGATATGCCGGCCTGCGTTTGGTTTGCAAGAAATGCCGTGCCGACGGAAGACCACCGTTTCCAATACTCCACTCCGCTTTACGAGCAACGCCCGAATGAACGGGGTCTTTTCCGGATCGATTACGAAACATCGCAAGCCCTTAGCATTGCACTAGTGGAGAAACAGCCTTGGTTGCTTAAGACACTGTCATTGGGCACGTGGCTGGATGTCGTGATCTTGGAACAGTTGCTGAACTCGTCATTCGAAACCTTGGAAATTTCGTGGTCGCATTGGGACGAGAAGCTTATCAAGACGGGAAAAGGGTATGATCGCTCTCCTTCAAGAACCCAGAGCAAAAAGGACTTCTTAGCGGAGATGCTAGATTTTATTCCGTCTGAGCAGGGTTTCGCGATTCCATGGGAGGATCTCAAAACCTATGAGAAGAATCACAAGACAAAACATGCAGCTTGGCCCCGACGGGAAGAAATTTACCAGTCACCGCTGGTAATCATACCGCAATCACCTGGGGAGGAAGAGAAAACTCCACACGCCTACCTATCTCAAAGGGCTATAGCGTATTCACAGAGCTACTACGGATACTCCTGCGCCGGATATCCAGATGCCGACACGCTCGCCGCGCTCATTTATCTTCTGCCTCACTCAAAGTTCTTCGCCTACTTTTGCCTGATGACCAGCCGCCGCAGTGGTTTCGACAGGCAAACGTTCAACAAGGAGGAGTTTGATGCGCTTCCATTCCCTGATTTGAAGAAACTTCCCTCCGCCACCAAATCCAAAATCCGCAAGCTCGCCCATCGACTGGAACATGACCTCGTCAAACCGTGGGACGAAATCGATTCATTCATCTTCCATCTTTACGGCCTTGATGACGATGCCGTTCAGGTTGCTAAAGACACGCTCTTTTCCGCCGCGTCCTACCGCAGGGCGGGCAAGGCGGCCTTGGATCGCACGATGCCCGAGACACGTGTGGATTTCCTCCAGACGCTTCGCGAAGAACTGAATCCCTACTTCGATGTTTGTGGCGAGAGCGTCGAAGTTCTCGAACCGGAGAAACAGCCCGGCGAATGGCGCGAACCTTGGTTCTTCCTGACCGTATCCAGAAAGTCCATCGAAGTCCCCTTCAATCCAGGCCTGCTTCGTGAAGCGATGAAACTGGCCAACCAGCGGGGTTCCAGTCGGATCATCGTCCAAGCTCCGGGCAAGCGCGGTCTGCTGCTAGGGCTCTTGAACCAACGCCGCTGGTGGACCAAGACCAGAGCGCGTCTCTGTGCCCAGCACATCATCCGCCAACACCTCTGTGCATTCGGACTCCCGGAAACAGAATGAGCGACGCCCGCACAGCCGGATTCTTCACTCTAGGGGTTCCGCCGGAGCGCTATCATCTTCCGCATCCACGACTCGGGCTGCCAGTCATCCTCCTCATCCGCCGGGTGCTGATCCGGGCGTTGGAGTTGCTTCGTGAACAACAATTCCGACTCGCCGATGCCAGCGAGGACGAAGTCACCGCCGCACTGCGCAGCATTATTGAAAATGACCTTCGGGAAGCGGGAAGCGTCGCCGGTTTTAACAAACGCAGCTACGAGCCCGTGGTCCGCCAGGGCCAGTGGGCGAACTACAACGGAGCCGTCCTCACCAAGACCCCGGACATGTGTTTCAAGCTGCGCCATGACGAAAGCGAATCCCGCCCTGTCATCCCCGAATTCGACGCCTTGTTCGTGGAATGCAAACCCGCGGATGCCACACATCCGGCGGGTTCAAAATACTGCGACGACGGACTCATTCGTTTCGTCCGCGGCGACTACGCGTGGGCCATGCAGGAAGGAATGATGTTGGCGTTCGCCCGCGACGGGCGGACAATTGCCAAAAACCTCATCCCCACGATGTCTGAGTCCGCCCGCATGCAGTCACTGCACACCTTGGAGCTTCCCACTGCAACAACATGCAGCATGCCAACCGCTAGTGCTAAACCAGTCCACATCAGTCGTCACAAGAGAACTTTTTCATGGCTTCATGGCAAAGGGCCGGCCACCGACATCACGATCTATCACTTGTGGCATGACTGCGGATGAACGAGTGGCCTCGTATTCAGGAGGCTCGCTTTTCGGAAAACCGCGCTGCACCGATTTTCGGGTTTTCGGTAGGCGCATGTCCTTGTCAGCACGCAAACTCGCTATTGTGCGGGCGAGTTGCGGACGCCATAGAAGGATCACCAGCTTGACGGAAAACCCTGTTCCGGTAGGGTATGCCGCATGAAAACCACCATCGATATTCCGGAAGGGCTGTATCGCCGGGCCGAGATCCACGCGGTGGAAACAGGGCGCACTCTGAAGGACTTGGTGCTCACTTCATTGGAAAAGGAACTCGATCTCTCCTCCATGCCGCAAATCTCCCCCACCTGGGCGAACCGCAAATTACGACCTGATTTCGAAGCCGCCCTGAAAGCCGGGGCCTTCGCCGGAGGCACGAATTCCGCCGTCATGATTTAAGAAGACAGATTTTAGCACGAGCACCCTACTCCGCTTCCGTTTCAGGCGCGGCGAAGGGGTTCCGCTTGCCGACGACCACAAAATGCCGGGACCATGCCTCCTCGATCAGGTGTTCCCCGCTGCGGGAAAAGCGCAGGTGATGCTTGCGGTGTTGATAGACGGTTTGTGATGGCTTGAGATTCAGGTCGTGGGCGTGAAAACGAAGCAGGCGCAGGATGCGGCCGCCACGGGTGAGGTTGCAGCGGATCACGCGTTCGAGACAGGGAAGCTGGCCCTGTTTCCAGCGTTCGAGATCGGCGGGCACCAGCAGGCCCATTTCGACGAAAAGTTCGACGGGGGCCACGAAACGCTTGCGGGCGAGGATACGTGAAACCGCCAACACGATCCGCGGGAAATCCTTGAACTCGCGGTAGTTGGCGACGGAGGGCTTTTGGGGGTCAGGCATCGGCACGAAATGAACATGATGTCGATTCCGGGCCAATAAAAATCATTGGGATCACCCGCTGCATTTTCCTCCACCAAGCCGAAGCGCATCCAAAAAAACTGTTCGATTGAACATTTTCTCGGATGGCCTAAAATCGGGATGAGAACGATGGATGAGATGGAATTTCAACGAATGGGAAACACCCAAGGCGAACGATGAACGCGCCTTTTGTAGAGTTGCACGCGCATTCCGCGTTTTCATTTTTGGAGGGCGCGAGCCAGCCTGAAGCGATGATCCGCCGGGCGGCGGAGCTGGGTTACGACAGCATCGCCATCACCGACCGGATGGGATTTTACGGCTCCGCCCGCGCCCATCACGCCGCCAAGGAGTGCGGGATCCGCGCGATGGTCGGCTGTTTGCTGGATTTGCCGGATGGAACAAGGTTTCCCGTGCTCTGCGCCACGCGTGACGGCTACCGGATGTTGTCCCGCCATCTCACGGATCATCATTTGCAGCAAGGCGAGGCGCGTGAATTTCCGCGGACGGGAAATCATTTGTTAGCTCTCACCGGTGACCGCGACGGTCCGCTGTGCCGGCCCTTGCTGGCGAATGACCGGCCCGCCGCGTTGCTCGCCGCCGAGCGCTTGGTCCGGCTTTTCGGCCAGGGAAATGTTTATGTGGAACTCACCCGCCACGGCCTGCGCGACGATGGGCGTCTGAACCGCCAGCTCGTCGATCTGGCAGCCCACCTCCGGTTGCCGTTGTTAGCCAGTAACGCACCGCTTCACGCCACCCGCGGCGAGCGGCGGCTGGCGGATGCCTTCGCCTGTCTGCGCCATCATCTGCCGCTCGACCGTGCGGGGCGATTGCTGGCACCGAATGGCGAGCGGCATCTCAAGGCGCCGGCTGAAATGACCGCACTCTTCGCTGACCTGCCAGAGGCGGTTAAGAACACGCGCCGCCTTGCCGAGCGGATTGGCTTCACGCTGGAAAACCTCGACTACCGCTTTCCCGATTTTCCCGATGGCCGGGGAAATCCCTTGTCGGTTAACGAACAAACGATGTTGTTGCGGCGTCATGCTTACGCCGGGGCTTCGCGTCGCTACGGCGTCTGTAGTAAGAAGGTGAAAAACCAGTTGGAGCACGAGCTGGCGATGATCCATCGCCTGGGATTTCCCGGGTATTTCCTGATCGTCCACGACCTGGTGGAATTCGCACGCGGGCGGGGCATCCTTTGCCAAGGCCGGGGGTCCGCCGCGAACTCGGTGGTTTGTTATGCGCTCGGCATCACCGCCGTGGATCCGGTGGGCGGCGGGTTGTTGTTCGAGCGGTTTCTATCCGAGAATCGCAAAAGCTGGCCGGACATCGACATCGACTTCCCCTCGGGCGGGCGCCGCGAGGAGGTGATCCAGCACGTCTTCAAAAAATACGGCGCGCGCAACGCGGCGATGACCGCCAACGTCATCACCTACCGGTCGAAATCCGCGTTCCGGGAGATGAGCAAGGTGCTCGGTTTCCCGCCGTCGGTGGCGGAACGGTTTTCCGGAGGTGCATCGTCATTCCGCGACGAGGACTCGGCGGAAACCACCCGCGAGGCGCGGTTCGAGGAACGCATCGCGAGCATCCTGCCGCCGTCGCACCCGCGGCTGCCGGCTCTGGTCCATCTCTATCAGTCGGTGCTCGGCATGCCGCGCCACCTCGGCCAGCATTCCGGCGGAATGATCGTCTGCGACCACGGGCTCGATGCGGTCGTCCCGCTGCAACCGGCGACCATGCCCGGACGCACCGTGGTGCAGTGGGACAAGGACGATTGCGAGGACATGGGTATCGTGAAGATTGATCTGCTAGGACTCGGCATGCTCGCGGCGATGGAACACGCGCTGGAAATCCGCTCGCGCCGCGGCCAACCGGTGGACCTCGCGACGATCCCGAAGGACGACCCCGCGGTTTTCGAAATGCTCTGCCGCGCGGACACCATCGGCACCTTCCAGGTCGAGAGCCGGGCGCAGATGGCCACGCTGCCGATCATGCGGCCGCAGACGTTTTACGATCTCGCCA
>JAIFNK010000308.1 GCA_020047775.1 Akkermansia sp.
ATTTACCGGCATGTCACCCCACAGGGACCGATGGCCTACGTGCGTTTCGAGACTGCCGAGGGCATCTGGTCAGGTAAAACGGAAGTCCGTTGCCGCTCCGTCCGGGTGGGTGTCGTCAGAGAGGTGACACTGGCGGAAGATTTGAAATCCGTGCTCGTCTCACTGGAATTGAATGCGGATTCGGACAGCTTTTTGCGGCAGGGGACGAGTTTTTGGGTCGTCCGGCCGCGGGCCTCCATCGCCAATGGAATATCCGGTCTCGATACCCTGCTCAACGGCGCTTACATCGAACTCGATCCCGGCCGGCCAACGGATCAGGAGGTCCATCACTTCGATGGTTTGGAAACTCCGGCGGCCACCAGTCGGGATATTCCGGGGCGCCGCATCATTCTTACTGCGGAGGAAGCCGGCTCATTATCCGCAGGATCCCCGCTTTATTATCGTGGCATCGAGGTCGGGCGCATCGAAACCCGCAAGTTCGAAATCGAACACCAGCTTGTCACTTACGATGTTTTCATCCGCCAGGAATACAGTGCTTTGGTGACTGAAAACACCCGCTTCTGGAATGCCAGTGGCATCGACATCATTGCCGGTGCGGATGGATTGAAAGTCCGCACCCCGTCGATTGAGGCAATCGTTTCCGGCGGCGCCACCTTCGGTGTCATTGATGGCCTGGATCCTGGCAAGCCGATCGAGGATGGCAAGATGTTCACGCTGTTCTCCAATGAAGACGACGCGAACCAATCCACCTTCCATCCCACGAGTAAATTCGTGTTGCTCTTCGATCAATCGGTCCGCGGGCTGGTGCGGGGAGCTCCTGTCGAATTCCGTGGCATCACGATCGGCCGTGTCGCGGATATTTCCTTCAACTACCTCAAGGAGACGGAAGATTCGCGGATCCCGGTGCTGATAGAGATCGATCTCGCGCTGCTGCGTTCGGAATCCGCCGGGAAAGTCGCCAAACCCGATGTCGAGTTCCTCAAGGAGTCCGTCAGCCACGGCCTGCGCGCGGCCCTGAAGGCCGCCAACCTGCTCACTGGAGCGCTCTATGTGGATTTGGACTATCACCCGGATGTGGTACCCGCTGTAATCGCCACCGTCGGCGATTACTCCTCGTTTCCCACCATTTCTTCGGGTCTCGCGCAGCTTGAAACCAAGGTGACCGCCGTGCTCGACAAGATCCAGGCCCTGCCGATGGACGACGCCGTGAAAAAACTCGCCACCGCGGCCGATGAAGCCTCCAGCGCACTGAAGGAAATCAAGGAAACCGTCGCCTCCGCGCGCAAGACGCTGGATTCCCCGGAATTCACCCAACTTCCGGCCGATTTGCGCAACTCGCTGGCGGCGGTGGAGAAATCCGTTTCCAGCGTGGGTCCGGATGGGGCGATCCAAGGCGATCTGCTGCGCACGCTCGATGAACTCCGTGCCGCCTTGCGGTCGATAAAAACCCTGACCAATGGGCTCGATGAAAAACCTAATTCGATTATCTTCGGCCGCGACTCTTCGGGCAATCCGATCCCCAAAGCCCCCAAACCGAATCGCTGATCCGTTCCCACCGCCATGCTCCGACTTTTCCTCCTCATTGCTGCCATCCTCGTTGCCGGTTGCGCGCAGCCTACCAAAACATTCTACGTTCTAACCGCCAGCGGATCCGTGCCATCGGGCGGTGGCGTCGGCATTGGCGTGGGGCCGGTCACTTTGGCGGAGTATCTGGATCGGCCGAATCTTGTCATCCTGGAAGCGCCCAACCAGCTTTCCGTCGCCGAAAGTCACCGCTGGGCCGGTGAGCTTTCCGCTTCCGTCGCCCGCGTCACTGCGGCGAACCTCGGCCGCCTGCTGCACTCCGGTAACGTCCGGACCTACCCTTGGCAAAACGACAGTGAGATCAACTACCAGGTCACGCTCGACATCCGCCAACTCCACAGCGAGTCGGATGGCCATGCCGTCATCGAAGCCGGTTGGCGCGCTTACTCGCTACCGGACCGGCGTTTGAAAGCCTCGAAAACCTTCACCAGCCGCGAGCCGCTCGAGTCGGACGGTTACAATGCCAGCGTCGCCGCGCAATCCCGGTTGCTGGAGCGCCTGGCGGAAAACATCGCCGCCAGCCTGCGCTGAATCTGGCGGACACGAACGATCCCGCAGCGAGCCGGCCCACGCATCCCGGCCAAAGTCGGCCACTGCCATGGAGTTTGGTTTGACAGCGTATTTCTTGCAATTTACCAACCACCGGTCCTTCTCCTGACTTTTCTGATGCTTGATCTGATCCTGCCCAACTTCCAAACCCGCTTCCGCACCGACCGCAACGAGGAAACAATTGCCGAGGTGCTTCGGGAGGAAAACGAGCGCATCCTCGATCCCGCCCACCTGGAGGCCGATGTCATCGGTCACGGGGAATTCGAATGGGACTTCCGCTGTCTGCGCCCCGGCTTCCGGGACCTGGTTGCGCCCTTCACGCGCGTGACTTCCGGAGGTTCGCATCTGCTCCTGCTGGCCCTCGATGAATTGGGTGTCACGCGTGACGAGAGGTTGTCGCTCATCCCGATTGTGGAGTACCCGCACTTCGCCTCGCTGGTGAACGATCACTACAATTTTCATCCGGAGCTGAACCGTCCCAAACCGGACCGGTTCACTGCCGCGAAACTGACCCAGCTCAAATATGCCGCCCAGTTCATGGTGGTCTATCCGAAATATCTGGTGCTGCGGAACCGGATGGCGGCCGATCTGGCGACCCGAAACCGCCTCCACGCCGCGATGTTCCAATTGACCGCGATGGTTGGCACGAGCCGCGCCCTTTACCTCGACTGGTCCCGCCGGTCGTTCGCCGGAGTGACCCGTGAGAACGGCTTGCAATGGGGCATCTACACCCTCGCCTCCTACTTCCTCGGCCCGGTGAAACTCGCATGCATCCTCGCCGGAGTCCCCGAATCGAAAGTCAATCAAATGAGGACCGCTTTTTCCTGGCTGGCTGTCGCCGCAAAGCTCGAACTGGACCGGCGTGTCCTCGACGGCGAGACAACTTCGCCGCAGGAACCCGAGCGCCAGCCTTCTTTCCGCGTCGAAAGCTTCCCAGCCGTCGAGTGGATCGAATATCTGGAGAAATCCGGTGGTCCTCCCAGGCATCACAACCGGTTTCCGGACTTCACCCGATGCCATGAGGCCGCGATCACCGACCTCCGCCAGTCCGGCAAAGGACCCCGACTGAGGAATCTCCTCGTGGATGAGGCGTTGGAGAAATTCTCCAGCCTCATGGTGGCGGCGGAATTGCTGCCAGACCTAACCAACCGCTTGATGGATGCATTTCAAAACGAAGGAGGAACCCGATGAACTATGGAACCGAGCATCTCGAAGGTCTCCCGGCGGAATTGGCCGGGTTTTATGCGGCCCATCGCGAATTCATCAAGAACTCCATCGCAACCTATTATCCGGACCATGCCTCGGCCGGGTGGATGGACCGGAGCACTGGCGTAAGCGCCCTGTTTGCGAACGATCTTCCCGCTCTCCACGACACGCTGCTGCTCCCCACCCGCGAGTATCTCGCACGCGGCGGCAAGATGCTGCGGCCGACCCTCGTGGCACTCACCTTGCAGGCCTACGGCACCGATCCGCTCCAGCACGGCGAGTTCCTCGCGGCCATCGAAGCGATGGAGGACAGCTCCATCATCATGGACGACTATATCGACAATTCCGAAAGGCGCCGGGGCGGTCCGTGTGCCCACGTCGTCCACGGTTTTCCGCTCGCGAATATTTCGTCCTGCACGCTCTTCGCGATGGCCCACGGCGTATTCTATAACAACCACATGGATCTACCCGGGGACCGCCTCGGTGCCCTGCTTGACGCGGTGTCTGCGGAATGGCTGCAAATGGCGTTCGGACAGATCGAGGAACTCTACTGGACCGAGGATAATGTCAACGATGTCTCTATCGGGCAGTATTTCCAGGAAACCATCGCCCGCTGCGCCTTCCTCACGTTTCGCGGACCGTTGAAGTATGCCGGCATCGTCGCGAATGCACCGGAGGAAGACCTTCAGCGGTTGGCGAAAATCGGTGAATATCTCCTCATCGGTTACCACATCCGCGGCGACAATCTCGACCTCCAGCCGGACTCCAAGGCTTGGGGCAAGATCGCGGGCGAGGACATTACGATCGGGCGCCGCACCATGCTCATCAACGAGGTTCTCCAGAATGCCTCGCCGGAGGATCGTGCCCGCGCCGAGGAGATCATCAACGAGCGGACCGAGGATGAGGAAAAGAAGCGGATTGTTTATGATTTGATCCTCAAATACGGCGTCATGGCGAAGGCGGAGGCATTTGCCGAGCGCTTCAACATCCTCACCAAAGAGGAAATCGACAAGCTGTCCATTCCGCCGGCAAGCCGGCAACTTTTTCACGAATTCGCCGACTACTGCATGGTGACAAGGAAGATCTGATCAGAACGTCGGTGGATTGTGGAATGCCGCCTTGTGGACCAACCGGCTCACCACCGTGTAGCATAACACCGGGGCCACCACGACGATGGCGCATATCAGCCAGTCCGCATGCGCCGCCATCACGAACAAGAACAGGATCCTGCTCACAAACTCCTGGCGCCTCGCGAGCTTGCCGATCCGCTCGCGGTCCCAGGTTTTCAGCCGGAGCAAATCTGCGGTCGTCTTCGTCGCCCCGATAGACACGAAGCCCATGCAGAGCAGCAGGGGGGGCGACGGCAGGACGACCCCCGCCGCCACCGGATACCAGCAAGCACCCAGCGCGAGAATCCGCAATGCCCAAGCTCCGGCCCGGAATGCGGCCGGGATGACAAGGAACTCTCCGGCGGTCACTCCGCTGAGGATCGCGAAGGTTCTAACTCCCGACTTGCGGTCCATCCCGACGTCTTTCAACCCGCCGGGAATCGCGTTGAGGAAAGTGTTGTTGGCAAATGTGGCGACTGCGAACGCGATGGCCAGCGGTGCCGAATACAGGGGTTCCGCGGCTGGATCGCGTATTGATAGAAAACCGAAAAGCGCCACACAGGCGGCGGACGTGCCGTAGAGGAGGTCTGAACCATACACCCGCTTGCCAAAGGAATTGTAGAGCGCGGCGAACAGATAGCCTCCCATCATGGCCGCGAACGAATCCCCGCGGCGGATGAAGACGACATGCAATACCACTCCCGCCGCAAGGCAGGCGAATGCCAACAGCCAGGCCTCCCGGCGGGACACCCTCCCGGACAAGAGGGGCCTTTGCTCAATATCCCGGCCGCGGCGGTCGATTGCTTCATCCGCCAGATCGTTGTGGATGAAACCGAACGTCACGATGAGGCAGTTGATGACATAGAGGAGGGCGAACATCGGCCATGGGATGAAACCCGCCGCCGCCGCGAGACCGCCCATGATCGCGACTGTGCCAAGCACCGCGTATTCCAGGCGCATCAGGACCGCCCAACTCCGCAAGCGTTCCCTCATTGTTTCCCGTTGATCAGCGTTCCCGTGATAATCCCGTGGCGGAAGAACTGCGGAAGAACCCCCGGTGTGAGCCCGCTGCCAAGCCAACATTTCCCACAATGGGCACTTGCCGCCAGCGCCATGCGCATCTTGGCTCCCATCCCCCCGCTGACGTCCTCGCCATCGCTCGCTCCGAACAATCCGGGGTTGGAAAGATCCTCATTGCGGATCTCTGCCATGACCGGCGATTTTTCCCCGAGTGCCGCCGACTCGAGGACTCCGTTCACATTGGAAAGGAAGACCAGATGGTCGGCCCTCAGTTCCCTGGCTAACACGCAGGCGATCACATCGCTGGACAATACCCGGAAGTCGCCGTTCGGCTGCGGCACCATGTCGCCGTAGATGACCGGAACGACACCATGACGGACGAGATCCGCGAGGAACGAGCGGGCCTCATCCCCGCGAAAGCCTTCGAAATCAGGGGAAATCAACAGCGCTGGATCGATGCCCAAGGCGGGGATGCCGGCCTGAAGCAGGACCTCCACCAGGCGTTGATTCAATCCGCGGATCCGGCGGTGAATCTCACAGGAGAGGGCTGCGGTCGCGGGGGGCAGCACGCCTTTGTCCGCATAGCCGTGCTCGATCGCCGGTGGCTTGCCGACCGCGCCGGTGCCGTGAATCAATATCAGCCGCGTATCCTCCAACTCGTGGAGTTCCCTCGCCAGCCGCATGGCCACCCCGGTGTCCAATCCATCCGGTCCGTCCGCGCGGGTAATCGCCGCGCCCCCCAGTTTAATGATACTTAACGTGGTCATCGGAGTCGTATTCAAGGCATCTTCAGTTCAAGGAGAGCGGCGGCGGTGAATTGCGCCTCCGGGTACGACGCTTTCTTCACGTCAACCACTTCGATCAATGTGGAGGTGCCCTCCCCGGGACTGCTGACGAGGAATTTATCCGCAACGAAGCGACCGCTGTCCAGCTTGACGACATGCAGTGTTTCAATAAGGCGCACCAGTTTCCCGGCTGCCGCATACTTCTCGATCCGCAGCGGGACCATCTTGTTCAGGTCGATCACACTGCGAATCTTCTGGTAGATGGATTTTTCACTGCCGCGCCGGGATTCCACCGTGACGCAGGCGACATTGTTGAGCGTCGTCCTGCCGCCATCCTTCTGGATTTCCCACTTCCAGAACTCCTGATCCAGGTCCTCAAAGGAAAGGTCCGATCCGAAGATCCGCCCGCTGAGGTTTTCCGCGCCGAATTTTTCAAGCGGCCCTCCCGGCAGGTAGGCCGCACCGCCGATGAATTTTCCCTGCTGGCGGAGAACGAGGACTCCCGCACCTTTCATTTTCCCCGGATACATGACTTGCCAAAGGAGGCTGAATGTTTTGTCACTCCGCTCGCCCTTGACCAGGATTTGCATGACCACCGGCTTTCCCGCGCCCGGCCGCATTTCCATCCGCAGGCGGGCGGAATATCCGCCGCCCGTCTGTGTTCGCATCTGCCCGGCGATCCAGTCCGCATCCTGTAATGCCTTTTCCTGCGCCAAGGCTGGAGTTGTTAGCATGGCGATCGTCAACATCAGGTAACACCGCCGAAGGACGGCAGGTGCGGCTTTCATGCCCGCAGGGCCACGCCCGGTGATGTGTTGGCTGCTTTCCATGCGGGGTAGATACCGCAGGCCAATCCTACTAACAAGGCGATTCCCAGCGACGTCAGCAACAATTCCGGACCGACATAAGGTTCAAGGACACCCTTCAGCATCGGGCTCCGCGCCAAGCCGGTTAACATTCCCAACCCCGATACCACCCCACAAACGTAGCCGGCCAAGGCCAACGCGATGGACTCGACCATCACCATGAAAACGATTTGCCGGCGCCTCCAGCCGAGCGCCGAGAGCAGGCCGAGCTCCTGCGTGCGCTCGAACACGGACATCAACATCGTATTGAGAACCCCGAAAATTCCGGCGGTGATCGCCAAAAGCGAAGTCGCCCAACTCCCCGCGCGGATCATCCGGAAACTCCTGTTACTGGCGAGCGTTTCACTGGCCAGGGTGGCACGCAAGCCCGGGACTTCGGATTCGATCCGGCGGCACAGCGCCCGCGCGGCGGTCTCGGTGACCATCGGTTTGAGTTGGACGTTCACGAAATTGATTTTTCCCGGGTAGCCAACGGCTTTTTGGAGCAAGGGCAACGCGAGGGTGATGCTTCCGTTCTCCACGACCGCACCACCATCGACGATTCCGACCACCGTGAATTCCTCCAGTTCGATCTGGATCTTGTCCCCGGGTTTCTTCCCTAACATCTCCGCTGCCGTGATGCCCAGGACCACCGCTTGCTCTTCACCATTCTGCGGCAGCCGTCCCCCGGTGACCTTGAGATTGTTCCATCCGAAACCACTCCACTCGCGGCCTGACACCACTATCATCGACGAGTCCTCGATCGAAAGCTGCTGCCACAACACGCCCGTGGCGCGCTCACATTCCGCATAGGCCGCGATGCGGCCCGTGAGGTTCATGTCGATCAGGCCCGGCATGATACCGCTGCCCTTTCCACTCACGACGACGTCGGTTCCGCGGGCCTTCAGCCCTCGTGCCCACGATTTTTCCATCCCGGATGACAGGCCGACGATTGCGATGATCGCGGCGATGCCGGTCGCAACCCCCGCGGCGGTGAAAAATGTCCGGAGCGGTCGCCGCAGCAGACCGCGGAGCGCCATGGTTGTTGTCGTAAGGGTCATGTCTGAAATCTATAGCCCGCTCCCCCCGCGCACGGTATCTGAAACCACCATTCCATCCTTCATGCGGATTTCCCGGCGGGTGAAGGCCGCCACGACCGGGTCGTGCGTCACGACCAGGACCGTCAGGCCCTGCTCCCGGTGGATGCGCGAAAGTAGCTCCATGACGTCGTTCCCACTCTCGCTGTCGAGGTTTCCAGTCGGCTCATCCGCCAGCAACACCCTGGGTTGGTTCGCGAGGCTGCGCGCGATGGCGACCCGCTGGCGTTCGCCGCCGGACAACTTCGAGGGCATGTGATTCAATCGCTCCCCCAAGCCTACCGCGTGGAGAAGCTCTGTCGCCCGTCCCATTCGTTCCCGCTGGGTCGTCCGCGTTGCGAGCATCGGCATCAGGACGTTTTCCAGGGCGGTGAATGTCGGAAGGAGGTGAAAGGACTGGAAGATGAACCCGATGTCACGCGAGCGATAGGCGCAGCTGTCGAAATTCCCGTCAACCGCGCTGCCGCGATAGGAGAATGATCCGCGACTCGGTTCCTCCAGTGTGCCGAGCATCTGGAGGAGCGTGGATTTTCCGCATCCACTCCTGCCCAGGATTGACACGAAATCCCCTTCATGGATCGTTAAATTGACCGATCGCAATGCCTGGATGCGACCGCCATCGTAATCCTTGGCGAGGTCTTCAATTTGATAGACGCACCCGCGCGATGGAGACGATGAACAGGGAAGTGTCATAGGGAAATGGTCCGGCGGGTGGCGGACGCTATGGCCCGTAATCCGACCCGGTCAAGCACTTCCCCGGCCAGGCCGGCTTGTGGTCTGGAATTGTGGTTGACATCCCTCGGGCGCTTTGGTGACTCGGGAGCAGATGTTTTTAATGGTCAGATGCTTGAGTGAATGGCGATTTCACATGGCTGTCGGCAAACAATAAAGTCCAAGTAAACAACAGAATTCATGCCTCCAGTGAACCATACTTTCCCGTCGTCATATTTGATGAAAGTCCTTATCAGTCCTACTTCGGTTGAAGAGGCGCACACCGTCAACCAGGCCGGCACGGACATTCTTGATATCAAGAATACAAAGGAGGGTTCGTTGGGGGCCCAGATGCCGTGGATCCTGCGGGATGTGGTGCGGGAGTTCGGCGGGCGGGACATGTTGATCAGCGCGACCCTCGGGGATCTCGTATTCAAACCGGGCACCGCCGCCCTCGCCGCTTTTGGTGCGGCCTCGTGCGGGGCGAATTACCTGAAAGCCGGGCTTTGGCAGATTGCAAATTACGAGGAGGCCCGTGAACTCATGGAAGCGGTTTTGAAAGCCACGCGGATGGTCAGCGATGATATCGTCGTCGTCGCGGCAGGATACGCCGACTACAAGCGGTTCGGCGGCCTCGACTACCGGACTCTGGTTAAAGCGGCGGCCGATAGCGGTTGCGATGCGGTGATGCTCGATACATTGATCAAGGATGGCAAGGGTCTCTTTGACGCGCTGACGTTGGAGGAACTTGCGGAGTTCGTCAGCTTGGCGAAGGAGCACAAGCTTCTGGTCGCTTTGGCAGGCTCGGTCCAAATAGAACATCTCGCGGATCTCGCGTCCATCGGCACCGATATTGTGGGGATTCGTGGAGCGGTTTGCCCGAAGGCGGACCGCACCAAGGGCATTCAGGAGCATCTGGTGCGCGAGTTCATGGCTGCTGCGTCGCTGTTACAGCCGCAGCCGGTCTGAGCCGGGCCGGCTGTATTTTCCTTTCTATTTCGAAAGCCATCCGCCCCACCATGAGGGATCCCAGAAACCCTTCTCTGCGCGGGAAGGTGGCGCTCGTCACTGGTGCTGCGGGAGGTATCGGGAAGGCCCTCGTGCATGGCTTGGTGAGGGAGGGGGCGACCGTTTTTGCCACGGATATCAATGATGAGGGATTAACCGGGGTTTGGCCGGCGACCCAGGTCCGGGTGGGCAATCTGGATGTCACCTCCTCCAAGGAATGGGACGCGGTAATCACGCGTGCCCGGACGGAGCTGGGCGAGATCGATTTGCTGTTCAATGTCGCGGGGATCATGCGCGCGGCCTGGGTGGAGGAAACCCCGTTGCCCGACATCGACGAAGTGATCGATGTGAACTTGAAAGGAGTGATCCACGGCACCCGCGCGGCCGCCTCCGTGATGGTGGCGGCGGGCGGAGGACATATCATCAATGTGTCCTCGTTGCTTGGATTGGCTCCGGGTCCGGGAATGTCGGTTTACTCCGGGGCGAAGTATGGAGTGCGTGGATTCACTCTGTCCGCAGCCCTGGAACTGGTCCATCACCAGGTCGCCGTGACTTTGGTATGCCCTGACCGCACCGATACCGGTCTGTTTGATTTCCCCAACGCCGACGGTCCTCAGGCATCGTTGGCCTACAGCGGCCCCCCCCCACTCACAGCGGAGCGGGTGGCGGAGCGGATTCTCAGGGACGTGCCGGGAAAGAGACCGCTCATCTACAATGTCCCCCGGCACAGGGGCTTCATGACGCGGTGGGCGGAATTCCTGCCAAAACGGATGATGCGGGAAATGTTCGTGTTTCTCGCCGCACGCGGGACGAGGCGGCAGCGGCAGATGTTTCACTCCGCCTCGCCGGACGGGACACCCGAGGTGCCCCCTCGTGCGGAAACTCCCCACCGCCGATCCGAAAAATCAACCATCACCCGGCCTGCGCGAACCTGTCCGGAAGAGCACCCGGGTGACACGACAGCACCTCTGCAATCGGATGCGGAGGGAATCGAGCCGATGTACCAGCGTGCGCGACAGGCGGCGGAGTCGAATCGCCAAGTCACCGTCCGCGAGCGGCTTCAGGCATTGGCCAATCTCAAGCGGCACATCGTCGAGCATCGGGATGACATCGCACGGCAGATTTCAGAAGCCACGGGGAAACCAACGCTGGAGGCACTGGTCCTGGAGGTCCTGCCGGTCCTGGCGGCGCTTCGCTACTATGAGCGGCGAGCGGAAAAAATCCTGGCGAGGCAGCGCGGGGAGAGATTGCCATTCCAGCTCAGAAAGCACTT
>JAIFNK010000317.1:0-11119 GCA_020047775.1 Akkermansia sp.
ATTCCTGATTTTTATTGATTTCGATTTTTCAGTAAATTCTGAAAGATTGTGCGAAATTTTTTTACTCAACCGAGCAGTTTGGTCGCCAGTTGGAGGGCGAATCCATGTTTCATGGCTGAGATGCGATCGGCCATCTTCGAGGCGAACCCGACGAAGTCCTGGAGCGCGCGCATTTGTTCGTGGAAGGCCTTCCCCTCCGGAGTCTCGATGCCTTCACTCTCCGTAGCGCACTTGTCGAGAATCGCCAGGGCCGGTTCGATTTCGCGGCGTTTCCGCTCGCGGGCGACGATGGTAAAAATGCTCCAGACGTCTTTCTCCGCCTCGAAAAACTCACGCCGCTCGCCCTTCTTGACGACCACGCGGATCAACCCCCATGCGACGAGTTCCTTGAGATTCGAGTGGGCGTTGCCGCGGCTGATCTCGAGATTCTCCATCACCTCATCCGTCGTCATCGGCTGCGGAGCGGTCATCAGCAGCGCGTGAATCTGCGCCATCGTCCGGTTGATTCCCCACTGGGTTCCGAGCGCCCCCCACTGGGAGACGAACTCGTCTCTCGCCTGTTTGAGCCTTTCAGCTTCCGTGTTCACGGTTTTCAATAAATACTGAAAACTCGAAAACTACAACCTGGAATTTCGTTGCCACCCAAATTTTTTTGGCCCTACCGGCAAAACTCCCGGTTTGTAAAAAACATTCCGAGAGTCAGGGAACATCCATGGAAACGATCAAATCCAGAAGCCCCGGACGGCATCCATGGATTCGGGTGGCTCATTTTCAATTCACCGGACTCCACATTCATCTCACCCAACTGCCCGGCATGCCGGCGATCCGCACTCGATTCACCGCCGGGCGACGCGTGGGCTCTTGTGAATTCGGGCGAGCAGATTGGCCCGGCACTTGCTTAGCATCCGAGTGACAGGGGCGTTGTGCCCAAAAACCCAACAACCCACAGATCCTCCCCTATGAATCGTCTTCGCGTTCCCAAGCGCGGCTGGAAATCCCACCACTCATTTTCCTCAATCCTGATGGCGACGGGAAAATCGCAGGGGGATGACCGGGCCCTCGAAATTTCTCGCAGCCCAGCTTGCCACTTTCAAAGTGATGAAAGTCCGTGAGGAATCCGCCCGTTGATTCCCCGAACCCCCACCCCCACCCCCAAAACCCAATGCCCGACGTCTGCCTCTACTTCCAAGTCCACCAGCCGAACCGGTTGCTGTCCTACGACTTCTTCCGCATCGGCGAAAACGCGGCCTATGAGGACGAGGCGATGAACCGCGGGATCCTCAGCAAGGTCGCCGAAAAATGCTACCTGCCCGCCAACCGCATCTTCAAGCGGCTCATCGACCAAAACGATGGCCGCTTCCGCATCGCGCTTTCGATCAGCGGCACCGTCATCGAACAAATGGAGCGCTACCGACCGGACGTGCTCGAGTCGTTCCAGGAACTCGTCGCCTCCGGCGGCGTCGAGCTGCTCGCGGAGACTTACTACCACTCACTCGCCTTCGTGCACTCCAACAAGGAGTTCGACCGCCAGGTGGAAATGCATTTGCAGAAACTCGAGGAAGTCTTCTCCGTCAGGCCGCGCGTCTTCCGCAATACCGAGCTGATCTACAACGACACCATCGCCGCCAAGGCCGAGACCATGGGCTTCGACGGCATCATCGCCGAGGGCGTCGAGAGGAACCTCAACGGCCGCTCGCCCAATTTCCTCTACCGCGCACCCGCCACCGCGCGCATCAAGACGCTGCTGCGGAACATCCCTCTATCCGACGACATCGGCTTCCGCTTCTCCGACCCCGCATGGCCCGAGCATCCGCTCACCGCGGAAAAATTCGCCCAATGGCTCGCCGAGTGCGAGGGCGACGTCGTGAACCTCTTCATGGACTACGAAACCATCGGCGAGCACCACTGGGACGAGTCCGGGATTTACAAATTCTGGGAAGCCATCCCCGAGGCGCTCATCGAGGCCGGCCTGCAATGGGTCACCCCCACCGAAGCCGTGGAACTCTACCGCGCGTCCCGCGAATACCACTGCGGCTCCATCACCTCCTGGGCCGACGCCGAGCGCGATCTATCCGCCTGGATGGGCAATGTCATGCAGCAGGAAGCCATCGCCAAGGTCCACCGCCTCGAACAGGAAATCCTCGCCGTCAATGACCCGGACCTCACCGACACCTGGGCGAAAATGCAAACCTCGGACCACTTCTACTGGATGGCCACCAAGGGCGGCACCGACGGCAGCGTGCACAAGTATTTCACGCCCTATCCAAGTCCCCACGACGCCTACATCTACTTCATGAATGTCCTGGACGACCTCCAGATCCGCCTCCGCCGCGCGCAGGAGCGGAAGGTGCTGGTGTAGTCATGTGCGGCTAGTGGTTAGTAAAATTAAAAGTGACGGTTGGGGAGACTGCGAAGCATCCATGGGGAGCACACGCGCCTCGCGTGTTGTCTTTGGCGCCCTCGCCGGAGACGTGCGTTTCAGGCCATTCCACGTGATTTTCAACGCGGGCGTCAAGCCGCAGCTTCACGCGATCATCAAGATTCAGGACGAGAGTCGTCACAGGAGGGCAACGTAGTGAAATTACCCACGTTTTCAAGGAGCTAAGCCGGTTCCAAAATTCCCTACACTTTTTTGTCCGTTTTTCCGCAGGGGGTGGCACTAGTTTCATGAATGCCGAACGCTTCCGAAAAGACCGATCAGTCGTTGCTGGACGATTTCGTCCACCGCAGCGATGAGTCCTCGTTCGCGGAGCTGACGCGGCGGCATCAGGCGATGGCGTTTGCGGCGGCTTACCGGATCTGTGGCGACCGCGCGGAGGCGCAGGACATCCTGCAGCAGGCGTTGATCGTCCTGGCTAGACGGGCGGGCGAGCTCGGCGAAGTCCGTTGCCTGAGCGCCTGGCTGCACCGGGTCGTCATTCTGGAAGCAAAAAAAGCACGGCGGAAATCCCATCACCGGAGGGTGCGTGAAACCATGGCCTATCAGATGAACGGACCGTCGCGGGAGGAGCCGGATTTCGCACCGGAGCTGGACCTGTCCCTGAACGCGATGGGCGAGAAGGACCGGGAAGTGCTGACGCTGCACTATCTGGAGGGCCACACGTTCAAGTCCATCGAACAGCGCTTGGGCGGGACGGCGGATGCCTGGCAGAAGCGCAGCGTGCGGGCACTGGAGAAACTCGCGGACAAGTTGCGAAGCCGCGGCGTGACGGTCTCGACCGTGGCACTGGGCGCGTATTTTGTCAGTGCGAGGGCGGAGGCGGGAGTCGCGGCGTCGTTTTTGGATTCGATCACGCGGCAGGCGCTCGACGAGGGGGCGAAGAGCGCGGCGCGCACATTGGGGAAAACAGCCATTTTACTTACCATGAAAACAGGAATCGCGATCAGTCTTACCAGCGGCGTTCTGCTCGCCTACGGGTGGGGAATCGTCACGCGGGAAAATCCAGTCACCCCGGCGGCGGCCGGCGCGGAGGCGCGGTCGGAAGCGGGACCGGAGACGGAACCGGCGCTGCGTGACAAGCGCGACCGGGGCTTCTCACTGGAGCTGGTGAGGCAGGCGGTGAGCGAATACGACGGCGCGGAAAAACCGGATCCGCTGGCGGAAAGCCGGTTGAGGGCTCTCATGTTCCTGGTCCCTCAGAAGGATCTGGAGGAGGTTTTCCAGATATTGGTGGCCACCAAGGATCACCGGCGGTTCGAGCAGGTGGTCGGCGCGTTGTTTGGAAGTTGGGCGGAGCGCGATCCGGCGGCGGCGCTGGCGCGGGCGAAAGAAGCGGGGGATTTTTCCTATCAGGCAAGACGGGCGGTAATGGTGACGTGGCTGAACCAGGATCCCGAAGGCGCGCTGGTGGTCATGCTGGCGGACAAGTCGAACGATGACCGGGGCTTTCTCACCGAATTCGTCACCTATCAGTGCGAGCGAAAACCCCAGGAAGCAGCGCTGTTGGTGGACCGGGTCGCGAAGGATTGGCCCGAGGCGGACCGGCCGTTGTTCGAACGGGTGGCGAAACTCTGGTCGCGCACCAACGCGCTTGCCGCCGGCGATTGGGTAGCTTCCTATCCGGACGAGGAGGTGAAGGGGAAGCTTCTCAAGGCAATCTCCAAGGACGTGGCGAAAATCCGCGGCTTTGACGGGCTGGCGATCGCCAACCACATCACGGACGAAAAAGCGCGGCAAGAGGCCCGCAACGACGCGATCTACTGGTGGGCGGTCACCTGCGGAGGTATTTCCCTGATCCCGGGCGAGGCCAAACCGGTCCGCGATATTTCCGGCGGATTCCCCGACGACTGGACCAGCGAGAACATCCGGACCTTCGCCTTCGCCACGATGGTCAATTACTCGAAAAACCTGCCGGATCTGCTCAGGATCGCGAAGGACGACAGCCAGCGGATCCTGATTTACGAAGGTGCCGTCAAGGGCTCCGGCTGGAGCAATCCCGCCGCGGTGTCGGAGGCGGCGGAGCAATTGCCCGATAGCTTCGCGGACACGCCTGAGGGGAAGAAAACGTTGAAGGTTTTCGTCCGTCGCTGGAGCGAAATGGATGCGGCAGGGGTGAAAACCTGGCTGTCCCGACAATCGCCCGGCCCGAAGACGGACATCATGCGCGCTGAACTGGAAACGGAGGGCGCGAAGTGAAGGTCTTGATCTACGCGGCGGCGCTGTTTCTTGGTGTCCTGATAGGAGCCTTGCTGGTTCAAACGGCAAATCCCTCTCAACCCGGCTCAACGGCTTCGCAAATCACAGGAACAGAAAGACCCCCCCGGCCGCCGGAACCCGTGGGTGTCAGCATCAGCCGGATGATTTCCGCGGAGTCCACCGCGATGAACGAGGACGTGCCTATCAACAAGGCGTTTGATGTTCTTTTCGCCGAGCGGAAAAGCCCGATGCGCACCCGCGCGTTTCTGAAAAACCGAATCCAAATGATGACGGACGACCAGCTCACCCAGGCGTTGTTGAACGGAGACGTGCAGTCGCCGGCGGAGCTCAAGGAGGTCGCACAAAGACTGGCGAAGGAAGATCCGCAGGGGACATTCAACCGCCTTGAAGCGCTGCAGCTCCGGATTTACGGCATGGAAAACTCTTATACCTTCGGTGACGCCTTGCTCCAGACCTGGGCCGATGCGGACGCCGTGGCGGTCATGAACCGCCTGAAGAAAATGAAGCGCGGCGGAGCCCAGCAGGATTGGTCGCTGCGGTTCAGCGGCTATTGGGCGATGATCGATCCCGCCGCCGCGGCCCGGAATTTCAACGATCTCATCTATCTGCGGAACATGCAGGTGCAGGGCGACATGGCTTTCACCACTCACCGTTACGCCGAGGAAATCGTGAAGTCCTGGAAGCAGAAAGACGAGGATGCCATGCGGGACTACGTCGGGAATCTACCGGCGGGCGGTGAGCGGGATGCATTTGAAAATGCCGTTAAAAAGCTGGATGAGCTGAAGCGGTAGCCCGTCGGTAAATTCTTCATTTACCGAAGTTCTCGCGTGGATCAATTTCACCGCATGAATATGTTCAACATCCGTCCCTATCAGTTGGAAGACATTGATGAAGTCTATGCCGCCGCGGATGAATCCCGGGAACACATCGCCAAGTGGATGGGATGGATGACTCCGGACTATTCGCGGGAGCATGCCGCGAAGTGGGTGGAGCATGCGGTTGATTCCTGGGATCGCGGCGAGGCCTACGAACAGCTGGTTGTCGATCCGGTGGACGGATCCATCGTCGGTGCGTGCGGCCTCAATGGTGTGAATCGCGTCAACGGGGTTTGCAATCTGGGATACTGGGTGCGGTCGTCACGGCTCGGCCAGGGCGCGGCGCGGCAGGCGGCTTTGCTGTTGCGCGATTTCGGTTTCGGAACGGTGGGATTGAACCGGTTGGAGATCGTCGTGGCTGATGGAAACACTTTCAGCCGGAAGGTCGCGCAGAGCACCGGTGCCGTTTACGAAGGTCTCCAACAGCTGCGGCTGAAGGTGGGTGACATCGCCCATGACTCGCACATGTATGCCCTGCTGAATCCGGCGGCGAAACGACCGGATCGTGCAACCGCCGTGCGACCTTCACCGAAACTGGGGACGGTCAATTGGATCGACATGATCGTAAACGACCCGGACCGCGTGTCGCGCTTCTACACGGAAGTGCTAGGCTTATCGCGAGAGCCGGTCCCGGAGGATGCGGACCACACGTCCTATGCACTCCACAACGACTCCGGCGACGAGGTCCTGGGAATCTGCGATGAAGCGGTCTTCCCGGACTGGGTGCGGGGATGGCTTCCCTACATCGACATCGGGGATTTTGAGGAAAGAGTGGCGAAAGTGGTAGAAGCAGGCGGCGTGATTCTGAAGGAAATGAGAATGGACTATCGATGGAAGGGGCAGCGGTTTTGCCTGGTCAAGGATCCGTCCGGAGCGCCGGTGATGTTGTGTGAAGCGGGTCCGCAGGGTTAGAGGTTTGGAGAATCCCGCCGAATCTTCATCTTGCCACGGAGTGGAGCCCGTCTCTAGCATGCGGAATGAAGCAGGGCCACTATTGGATCGCGGGTGCGTGCCTCGTCAGCCTCGGGCTCGGCTACGTGGCGGGCGGCAGCCGGGCCTCGTCCGCCGGCGTTGAAAATCCGCAGGAACAGCCGGCCAACCCGCGCCAGATGAAATCCACTTCCCGGGAACGGCCGTCCCGCGAGAGCTCCGGCGACGAGATGCTCGCCAGCATCCTCAAAGGACGCCCGGCCCAGGATCTGACCGACAGCGAGCTGGCGAAAATCGTGCTCCAGCTTTCGAAGCATGATCCCACCCAGAGCCCCGTCTCCCACGCGCGGCAGGCCTATCAGCTCCAGCTCTTGTTGGAAAAACTGCCCGTCTCCAAACTGGAGCAGGCCGCGGAAGCGATCGCCGCCGATCCTGACAGCAAGCGCGGCAGCGGCCTCAACACGATCATGAACGCCATGGCGGCGAAAGACCCGCAACGGGCGCTGGCCTGGGCGAAGACCCGGAAGAACGCCGCCAACCTTCTGTCGTCCGTGCTCGGCACCATCGCCAAGGACGATCCGATGAAGGCGGCGGACATCTATCGGGAGGGAATCCTCGACAGCACCTTCAGCCAGAATTCCGGCTGGCAGGCGTCCTACGGGATCGGCACCGCGATGGCGCGGCTGGGGAAAACGGCGCTTCTCGATTTCATGGAATCGCTTCCCCAGCAGCAGCAGGGAAACATTCTTTCCAACTGCTACCGGGAACTTCCCGAGGGCGACCGGGTGGAGATGATCGATGAGATCTATCAGCGCTCGAAAGACGGCCGCCTGCAGGACTGGGGTTTCAAAAACGTTTTTACCAACGCCCTCACCACCGACCGCGCGCAAGCGGAAGCGTGGCTGGCGAAAATGGAGCCCGGCAAGGAGCGCGCCTCGCTCGAGTTGTCCGCCGCCAACCAATATTCGCGAAACGGCGATCCCGACGCGGCGCGGGATTGGATGTCGCGCGCCATCGCGCAGTCACAAGGCCGGGAAAAGGAACTGTTCAAAGAGGCGGTCGACCAGATGGGCTATAACAACCCGGGCGACATCGCCATTTTCGCCAGCCTGTTACCGGAGGGCATCGAGGTCCGGGCGGAGGATTTGGAAAACCAGGCGAACAACTCCGCCTATCGTGGCTTCAGCGGCCTAACCGGACTGGCCGGGGCGATCCGCGACCCCGCCGAGCAGACGAAACTCATCATCACCGCTCTCGAGCATTTCACCACCAACACCCGTCAGTTCTCGCAGCCGTCTAGATTGAACGCCATCGACTTCGAAATTTTCACCCGCCAGCTCCAGTCGCTCAATCTCACCGGAGAAAACGCCACCAAAGTCGCGGAAGCCCTCGCCGCCGCCCGAAGCACCACGCCGCAACCCAGGGAATAAAGCCCTACACCGGCGCGAGCAGCGACTCGTCCCAGTCCTTCCACACCGGATCCAGGTTCTGCGCGCGCAGCATGGCGGCGACTTCGGCCGGGCTGCGGTGGTCGGTGATCTGGAATTGTTCGGTGGCTTTCTCGCAGCCGGATTTTTCCTGCAGCTCGACGCGGCGGCCCTTCACGGTGAGGTGCAGGTCGTCGCCGCCCGCGCCGGTGTAGCCGCCCGGCTCGGTGCGCGCCCCGGCGGACATGTGGGTGACACCGAGCGTGGCGATGGCATCCCGCAGCGGCCCGGGCTCGCGGGTGGAAACCACGATGCCAACCTGCGGGAAAAGCAGCCGGAACACCGCGATCAGGCGGACGAAATCCTTGTCCGGCAAATACAACTCAGGATCCGGCAGGTATTCGTAGTTTCCGGCGTACGGCCGCATCCGCGGGAAGGCGACGGTGAACTGCGCCTTCCAGCAATTCCGATAGAGATACTCCAGGTGGGCGCAGAGCGCGAGCGCCTCGAACCGCCAGTCCGCCAGCCCGAACAACGCACCGATCCCGATGCGCCGGAAGCCGCCGGCGTAAGCGCGTTCCGGACAATCGAGCCGCCAGTTGAAGTTCTTCTTCGGCCCGGCGGTGTGCAGCTGCCGATAGGTCCCGAGGTGGTAAGTCTCCTGATAGACGACCAGTCCTTCCGCGCCGTGGCCGACGATTTCCGCGTATTGATCGTCCTCCATCGGCCCGACTTCCAGCGCGAGGGTGGGGATGAACGGCTTGAGCGCGTCGAGGCAGTCCTGGAGGTAGCCGTCGGAGACGAATTTCGGGTGCTCGCCGGCGACGAGCAGCACGTTCCGGAAGCCGAGTCCGTGGAGGTGCCGCGCCTCGGTCACCACCTGAGGCACCGTGAGCGTGGTGCGGAAAATCCCGGCGTCGCGCGAGAATCCGCAGTAGCTGCAGTTGTTCACGCACTCGTTGGACACGTAAAGCGGGGCGAACAACCGCATCGTCTTGCCGAAATGCCGCCGCGTGAGCTGCTGGCTCCGCCGGGCGAGCGCCTCCAGCGGACCGCCCGTTTCCTCGGAAACGAGCTGCAGGAACCGCCTCATCAACGGGGTGGGGCGCTTCAAAAGATCGGGGAAAACATCGGCAAATGCCATGGCGCGCGCAATGTGCTTCCTCCCGGCCCGGACGTCAAAGGCGCTTTCCAGCGATTTGGCGGTACTAACAGAATCAACGGATTCCGGATTGAAATGAGTCCGGGCAACCCGTTGACAGTCCCGAGCCGAAAGCCTATGGAAATCCATGGATTTTTGTCGTGGTCTGCTCGCTTTCGGAATGGCGTTGATGTCATTTGGCTGCGTCGACATGCAGAATGGCCATTCGTGGCAGGGTGCGGTGGACAGCCAGGCCGGCCAGCTTGGCTACCGCAACTGGATCGTCATCGCGGAAGCGTCGTTTCCGGCCCACAACCGGCTGGGAATGCGCCAGGTGACCGCCTCGGTGGGCGTGCCGGAGGCGCTGGACTACGTGCTCAACACGCTGGAGCAAACCCAGAACGTCCGCCCCCAGATTTACCTGCCGCGGGAACTGCGCTCGGTGGAAAACGACTTCGCTCCGGGCATCGACGAACTCCGCAAGCAGATCCAGGTTTCCCTCCACGGCCATGAGACCACCGAGCTGGACCAGCAGTCGCTGCTCACCCTCATCGAGGATGCGAACCGCAGCTTCGACGTGCTGGTGATCCGCACAAACTCCGCACTCCCGTATTCCTCGGTTTTCATCGAACTCCAGCCCGGCTACTGGGATGTCGACTCGGAAACGCGGCTGCGCGACCGCATCGAACGGGAACGGATGCAAAAAATCGTGCGGCCATTCTAGGATCGTGCATTCTCTCCGCGTGAGCCGCAAAGACGAAGAACTCCGCAGTGAACGGGAAGCAGCATGGGTCGGCGACGCCGTGCTCGCGCTTTTCGCCCGTCAATATGTCCTCCGGGAGCGCAAATCCATGGATGGCGAGTGGTTCACCCGCCTGACTTCCAACGATTTCCTCAGCGCATTCGGAAATCCAACCCGCGTCGAAGCTTCCATCGGGAAGCTCTACGGCGAGCACGGACTTCAAGCGGCCTTCGACTGGATGGACGCCGAACTCATCCCGCTTTTCCGCAAGCAAATCGCCAAAAAGGGGTAATTCAAATCCCGATGGCCAACCACGCACCGCGGTGGAGATTGGAAAATCCGGTCGATTCCGAAGCGGTCTAACCCGCCTTGTGGAGCTCCGCGAACACCATCATGCCGCTCGTGGTTTGCAGCGTGCTGATCACGATGGCGTCAACCGTGGATCCCATTTTGGCGATGGCGTGATTGACGACGATCATGGTGCCGTCCGGAAGGTAGCCGACCGCCTGGTGGTCTTCCTTCCCGGTGCGGACCAGCGCGATGCGGATTCTTTCGCCCACGGCGATGGTTGGCTTGAGCGCGTCGTCAAGGTCGTGGATGTTGAGCACGTCCAAGCCTTGGATTTTCGCGACTTTTGCGAGGTTTTCGTCCACTGTCATCAGCCGGGCACCGAGCAGGCGGGTGGTCTCGATGAGGCGGCCGTGAAGCACCTCCGACTCGCCGGTGATCGTGGTGTCGTGGATGGAAATTTGGACGTCCGGTGCCATCTGCATCTGCTCAAGGCAGTCCAATCCCCGCTGCGCCCGGTGGCGGTCCGCGTTGCTGCCCGCATCCACCTTCGCCTGCAAGTCATCGAGCACGAAGCGCGGTACGATGAGCCGCCCGTGGAGAAAGCCCGAGCGGAAAATCCGCAACACCCGCCCGTCCATCACGGCGTCCGCGTCCAACACCACCGGTTGGCCGGACGAGGCGTCCTGGCGAAATCGCACGTAAGGAATGATGAAGGCGAAATCGTCGCGGTTGCTGCGCAAGGCCAGCACGGCACCAAGGAATCCGAGACTGGCGAACAAGGTGACGTTCACCGTCAGGCGCAGCACGTCCAACTCCACGCCGGAGACTCCGGGGTCATCCCGGAGTTTTCCCCGCAGCGCCAGCTCCAGCAGGTTTGAAATTTCCACCCGCGTGAGCAGCCACGCGCAGAACAGCCCGACTCCCAGCCCGAAGCTCGCGGTGGAGAACCCCCGCAGCGTGAAGCCCTTCATCAGCGTCTCGATCCAAATGAAGAACGCCGCCACGCCGAGACCTCCGAGCAGCCCGGTGCCGATCGAGATGTCGATGAGGCCCTTG
>JAIFNK010000317.1:11133-20327 GCA_020047775.1 Akkermansia sp.
GATGAGGCCCTTGGTGCTCAGGGCGATCGCCACGCCCGCCGCCTCACAGACGAGCAGGTAGGTGAGGCGCGCGACATTGACGGAGGGGTTGGAAGCCATGGGAAATTCGTTCCCGCACCTTCCCCGACTTGCGCGTCTTCAGCAAGACGAAACCGGAAATCGCGGGCCGCGCGGATGAGAGCCGGATTCGGCCCGCGAATCCGCGAAAATATATTTTCAAATTGTGAAAGTTCGCCGGGTGAGTTATAGCGTAATGGGTCTTGCTAGAAAAAGCACCATTGTGAAAACATACCCATCCTTCGTTAGGATTCTGATCGCGACAGTCGGCCGTCTGGTCGGCTTTTTATTTGGCCGCATCTCCTGGTCCGCTCCGCCATGGCTGGCGTGGTGTGCCGGGCGCCTGCTGGCGTTGGGCGCCTTTCTCAAGGCGCATCCCCGGGCGGCGGGAGTCACCGCTCTCGTGATGGCGGCGCTGGCCGTCGGCGGCTGGCAATCGTGGCGCTGGTGGGAATCCCACCGGCCGCGGACGTTCGCCTACAACCCGGTGAGACAAGTGGTGGTCAGCGTGGCGCAGGAGCCGGCGGCCGTTGCTCCGGGTGCTCCGGACAAGGATCTCAGGCCATCGGGAATGCGCATCGCGTTTTCCGGCGCACCGGTCGCGCCGCTGGAAAAAATCGGCAAGGACGCGGCTGACGCGGTCACGCTCGATCCGGCGTTGTCCGGAAAATGGACGTGGCTGGACGGCTCGACCCTCGGATTCCAACCGGACGAGCACTGGCCACCGGGCACCAAGCTGACCGCCCGCCTGAATCCCGCCGCACTCGCCAAGGACCTCAAGCTCGACAAGGAATCCATCACCACGGCCACGCCACCGCTGGTCGCCGAGCTGCGGGACTTTTCCTTCTATAACAGCCCGAAGGATCCCACGGTATATCAGGTCGTGGCCGAGCTGCGGCTCAGCCATCCGGTGGCGCTGGGGCCGATCCAGGAAAAACTGCGGCTCGACGTGCTCGGTGGCACGCCGGTTTTCACGCCGGGCACGCCGTTGTTCAGCGTGACGGTGGACCCGCTTTCCGCGCGCCGGTTTTTCATCCGCAGCCGCCAGATCGTGGTGCCGCTCAAGGAGGATTTTGTGAAACTCACCTTCCCCGCCGGCGTCGCCTCGACCCTGGCCGGCACCGCGCTGGAAAAGGACGTGGAGGCGAAGACCCGCATCCCCGACAAATACAGCGGCCTGAAAATTTCCTCAGCGGAAACCCGCATGATCCGCACCGACGAGGGCGAGCCGCAGCAGTTTGTTTTCATCAGCACCAATCTCGACATCGACAGCGCGGAGATCGCCAACCGCATCGGCATGTGGTGGCGCGAGAAGGGCTGGTATGACAACGACGGGGCGCTGGCCTTCGATGCCCGCGTCGGCTCCGCCACCAAGGTCGCGCTCGTCCCGGTCGAAAGCGAGGCCGCGCTCACCAAGGAGCACGCCTTCCGGTTTCTCCAGCCACGGACGGACGGCAGCCTCTGCCTGCGCATCGAGAGCGGCGTGAAATCGCCCGGCGGCTTCGAGACGGACACGCGCTTTGAAAAGACGCTCGATGTGCCGGTTTTCCCGAAAGAAACCCGCCTGCTAGGCAAGGGCAACGTGCTCGCGCTCGACGGCGAACGGAAGCTCATCGTGCAATCCCGCGCCATCGACCACCTCCGCATCACCCTCGGCCGGGTGCCGGTGTCGCAGTTCCAACACCTCGCGTCACTCACCTACGGATCCTTCGAAGAGCCGCAGTTTTCCGGCGGATTTTCGGAAAACAACATCACCCACCGCTGGAGCCGGATCGTGGCGGTGAACCACGAAAATGACTGGCAGGCCACCCAGTCGGAGATCGACATTTCACAAGCGCCGCCGGTCCTCGCGCCGGACCAGCTCCCCGGCGGGCGCGGCGTGTTTTTCGTCACCGTGGAACCGGTGGAAAAAATCACGAAAAAGGCTGCGGACGACATCTATTCGCGGATCGAGAGTCCGAGCGAGGCGGGGGACGAAGACCGCCACTACGATTCATGGTATGAACGCGAGTCCTCCCAGCCCGACGACGGCTGGCGGCGTTCGCAGGGCACGGTTTCCGAGCGCTTCGTCATGGCGACCGATCTCGGATTGTTAGTCAAGGCGGCGGCGGATGGCTCGCGCGATGTGTTCGTGATGGCCCTGGGCGCGGGCCAGCCGGTGGCCGATGTCACGGTCCAGGCGCTCGCCCGCAACGGCAGCGTGCTGAATGAAGCGAAAACCGATGCCGCCGGCCATGCGCGGTTGCCCGCGTTCGACGGCCTAACCGGCGAGCGGCTGCCGGTCGCCGTGCTCGCAACCAAGGACGGCGACACCTCGTTCCTGCCCTTCAACGAGCGGCGGCTCCCGGCGATGGATTACTCGCGCTTCGACATCGACGGCGTGCTCGCATCGCGCATCAAGGCGATCGAGGCGTTCGTCTTCACCGAGCGCGGCGTCTATCGACCGGGCGATACGGTGCACGCCGGATTCATCACCCGCCGCCGCGACTGGCAGCCGGTGTTGGAAGGGCTGCCGCTCTCGATTTCCATCCAGGATTCAAAGGGCCGCGAGGTGGGAGTGCAAAAAACCCGCCTGCCCTACGACGGTTTTTTCAGCTGTGACTTCCCGCTCCCGGATACCACCGCGCTCGGCCTGCACGAAATCACGGTGAACGTGCTCAACGCGAGCGGTCAGGCGATTTTCCGTCTCGGCCGCGCCGCCGTGCGCGTCGAGGAGTTCACGCCGGACCGCATGAAAGTCGCCACCATGATCGATCCGGCCCCGCCGGCGGGATGGCTGGATTGCAAGGCGACGGATGCCTCGGTGTCGGTGCGGTCGCTCTTCGGCGAACCCGCGCCGGAGCGGCGGGTGACGATGCAGCTCGAACTTTCCCCCGCCGACTTCGGATTTTCCGAGTGGCCGGGATATTCGTTCTACGACCGCAGCGCCGCCCAATCGAACTCGCGGGCCGGGCGCACGATCAACCTCGGTGAGTTGAAAACCGATGAAAAGGGAATCGCCACCTTCAAGCTGCCGCTCGACACGCTCAAAGACGCTTCGTTCCGGCTGGCCGTTCTAACCGAGGCTTTCGAGCGCGACGGCGGACGCAGCGTGAAAAACGCGATGACCTGCCTCGTATCGCCTCATGCCTCGGTGATCGGCTGGAAGGCGGATGGCGATCTCGACACCATCGCCAAGGATGGCGGGCGGGCGCTAACACTCGTCGCCGTCGGGCGGGATTTGAAACCGCTGGCTCTCGACAACCTGCGCCGCCGTATCATCGAAATCCGCCAGGTGTCTGTGCTCACCAAGCTGGACAGCGGCAGTTACGCCTACGTTTCCACGACCAAGGAGCGGCAAGTGGCGGAAGAGCGGTTCGCCCTGCCCGCCGGCGAGCTGGAAGTGAAACTCGCCACCGGAAATGCTGGCCGGTTCCGCATGGAAATCATCGATTCCGAAAGTCTGGTCCTTTGCGCCGTGCCCTACCAGATCGTCGGCAAGGGCGATGAAAGCGCCGTGCTGGAACGCGAGGCGGAACTGCGGCTCCAGCTTTCGAAAAGCGAGGTCCTGCCCGGCGAGGAAATCGAGGTTTTCCTAACCGCACCCTATTCCGGCGCGGGCCTGGTGACCATCGAGCGCGACAAGGTCGTCACGTCCCAGTGGTTCAAGACCGAAACCAAGGGCACCAGCGTGCGGCTGAAAATCCCGGATGACGCCGAGGGCACCTACTACATCAACGCCGCCTTCGTCCGCGGCACCTCGGCTCCCGAGGTTTTCCACAGCCCGCTGAGCTACGCCGCCGCGCCGGTGAAGGTGATCGCCGCGAAGAAAAAACTGACGTTCCAGCTCGATACGCCGCGCGAGATCAAGCCGGGCACGGAAGCGCGCTTCGGCATTACCTCGGACCGCCCGGCCAGGCTGGTCGTCTATGCCGTGGACGAGGGCATCCATCAGATCACGTCCTACAAGCTGCCGCTGCCACTGGATTATTTCCTGCGCAAGCAAGCACTCGAAGTGCGGACCCAGCAGTGGCTCGATTTGTTACTGCCGGAATACCGCTTCCTCAAAGCCGCGCCGGCGTTCGGCGGTGACGGCGACGACTCGGCGCTTTCGCTTCACCTCAATCCCTTCAAGCGGCGGCAGGAACCGCCGGTCGTCTTCTGGTCCGGCATCATCGACGCCGGACCGCAGCGCAAGGAGGTCACCTGGAACGTGCCCGATTATTTCAATGGCAACCTCCGCGTGATGGCGGTCGGTTGCCAGGCGGACGGCATCGGCGCGGTGGAAGCCGCGACCTTGGTGAAAGCGCCGATCATCCTGCAACCGAACGCGCCGTTGTTCGTCACGCCGGGCGATGAGTTCGAAGTTTCGGTCTCGGTTTTCAATCATCTGGACGCGACAGGAGTCACCGCGATCCAACTCACCGCCGCTTCGTCCGCGCATCTCGAAGCGATCGGAGATACCGCTATTTCCCTGCCGCTGGAGAACGGCCGCGAAGGCGTCGCCCGCTTCCGTTTCAAGGCGAAGGACCAACTCGGCGGCGCCGATCTCCGCTTCGAAGCCAGCGGCGGAGGCGAGACCGTGAAACGTTCCACCACGCTCAGCGTGCGGCCGGCGACGCACCACCTCACCAGCGTCACCACCGGTTGGTTCCGCACCGGTTCGACGGAGGAAAAGGTAAAGTGCACGCTCTATCAGGAGTTCCGCCATGCCGAGGCGACCGCCAGCATCACGCCGCTCGGCCTGGCGCGAGGATTGGAGGCATACGTCCGCGAGTATCCTTACGGCTGCTCGGAGCAAATCACCAGCCGCGCGATGGTGAAGCTTATCGCAGCAACTGAAGCGGATTTCGGCTTGTCGCCCAAGGATGCGGCGGACGCGTTGCACCTGGCCATCCGCCAGCTCGCGTCGCGCCAGCGGTCGGACGGCGGATTCGGTTACTGGTATGCGGGCTCGTCGTCGGACTACGAGTTCCACTCGCTCTATGTCCTGCATTTCCTCAGCGAGGCGAAACTGTTGGGCCACGCGGTGCCGGAGAGTTTGTTAGTAGGCGCGATGAAATACGCCTCTCGCACCGCCCGGGCGGATACCCGCAGCCTGGCCGACGGGGAGATGCAGGCGTATGCGATCTATCTGCTCGCCCGCAACGGCAACAACTCCGCGCCGCAGTTGCTCAACCTGCGCGACTCGCTGACGTCACGCTTCAAAACGGCATGGGAGCGCACCCCCGCCGCGGCATGGATGGCGGCGACTTACAAGCTTCTCAAAAAGGACGGTGAGGCGGAAAAGCTGTTGGACATCTGCCTGAAAGCCCGCGCCGCAGCGACGGCCAAACAGAAAGAACTGGATTACTGCCGCACGCCGATGATCGGGGATTTGCAGGTTTTCTACGTGCAATGCCGCCATTTCCCGGAGCGGGCGAAGGATTTCGGCATCGAGGTGCTGGAGCCGATCATGAAACCGCTGCGCGACCAGAGTTTCAACACGCTGTCCTGTTCCTACATGACGCTCGCCCTCAAAGCCTACAGCGATCTCGCGCGGAGCACCGGCGTGGAAGTCTCGATTCTCGGGCTCGTGAATGGCAAGCCCTCGCCACTCGCCGGGCCGTCGCAGGGAATCATCCGTGCGGACTTCGGGCCAACGACCAATGCACTGCGCTTCGAACGCAAACAGAAGGGCGACGGCGACATCGGCGCGTTCTATCAAGTCGTCGAGCAGGGTTATGATGCCGGCAAGCCGACCGGCCCGGAACGCAGCGGATTGGAAATCGCCCGCGGGATCACGCCGCTCAACTCGCCCCTGCGCCCCGGCGATCCAGTGGACGTGGTGCTGCGGTTGCGCAATGTTTCCGGCAAGGATCTATCCAATCTCGCGGTGGTGGACCTGCTGCCCGCCGGATTCGAGGTGCTCGCCGGTGACTTGAAATCCGGAGCCAACACAGTGCCCGGCACGGCGTTCGCCGAGCTGCGCGAGGACCGCACCTTGTTCTTCCTCGGACTTGCGGCGAATGCCGAGTGGTCGGTGAAATACCGGATGAAGGCCGTGTGCGCGGGCTCGTTCGCCGTCCCAACCGCCCTGGCGGAAGACATGTATGACCGCGGCCTGCACGGCGTTTCCACCCCCGGCCGGATCGAAATCGCTCCCGCACAATGAAACGGCGGCTACGACGAATCTTGCTCATCGGCGTCGGCGTGTCCGTCATCGTCTGGGCTTTGTTGCCGCGACCGGAAATCGAACGGACCGGTGGCGGCTGGTCGTCTGTCGTTAGAGATCGACATGGCGCGGTGCTGCATCTCTCCACCGCCGCGGATGGCCGCTATCGGTTGCGGACGCCACTCGCCGCAGTGAGTCCGCAGTGGATCGAGGCAACGCTGGCGAAGGAGGACCGCTGGTTCCACTGGCATCCGGGAGTCAATCCCCTCGCCCTGGTCCGCGCTGCATGGGGAGCGATCACCGGCCGCCCGGCGGGTGGCGCTTCCACTCTAACGATGCAGGTGGCGAGGCTGCGCTGGGGATTGGAAACGCGCACGGTTTCCGGGAAGCTGGCGCAGATTTTCCGGGCGATCCAACTGGAGCGGCACTACTCGAAGAACGCGATCCTCGAAGCTTATTTCAACCTCGCCCCCTACGGCGGAAACGTCGAGGGTGCGGGCGCCGCGGCCCTGCTGTGGTGCGGACGCGACGCCTCGCAGGTCACGCGCCGGGAAGCGATCGCGCTGAGTGTGATTCCGCAAAGTCCGGCCACGCGGCATCCGGGATTTCCGCGCGATGCGGGCCGGATCGCGGCGGCGCAGGGGCGTCTGGCGGTTCTGTTGGAGAAAAAATCCACGCTGCGGGACGATCCGTTGGCGGCGGCGTTCACCTTGGTTCCGCCGGGACCGCCGCCGCATGAAGCTCCTCACTTTTGCCGGCGGATGATGCGGGAGAACCGCGGATCTATCAAGACGACGCTGGATCTGGGCATGCAGCAGAAAATCGAGCGCGGCATCGAGACGCATCTGGACCGCACGCGCGAGCGGGGGATCGTGAATGCCTGCGCCATTCTCGTGCATGCGCCGACCCGCGAGGTGCTGGCTTACGTGGGGTCCGCGGACTATGCGGACCGCGAAATCCACGGCATGGTGGATGGTTTGCGCGCGCAACGCTCGCCCGGCTCCGCCGTGAAACCGTTCGTTTACGGGCTCGCACTCGACCAGGGACTGATTCACCCGCGCACGCTGCTCACCGACGGGCCGATGGGTTTCCACGATTACAATCCGGAGAATTTCGAAGGCGAGTTCATGGGGCCGATCCACGCGGATGACGCGCTCGTCCGCAGCCGCAATATTCCCGCGGTGGCGCTTGCAAACCGGTTGGGCGATGGCGGGCTCTATCAATTGTTGAAAAAGGGCGGCGTCAATCTGCCGAAACCCGTCGGCCATTACGGACTCGCGCTGTCGCTGGGAGGCTTCGGCATTTCCCCGGTGCAACTGGCCGGGCTCTACGCGGCGCTCGCCGACGACGGGTTGCCGCGACCGCTCGTGTTCTCCACCGCGTCTCCATCAGCTAACAAACCACCGCTGCTCTCGCCGCAAGCGCGTTTCCTGGTGCTGGACATGATGCGCGGCGGGGATGGGTTGCCGGGAAGTGACCGCACGGTGGCATGGAAAACGGGGACTTCCCACGGCTTTCGCGACGCATGGTCGGTCGGCGTGCGCGGCGACTACGTGCTCGTCGTCTGGCTCGGCAATTTCAGCGGACGAGGCAACAACGCGCTGGTCGCCCGCAAGTGCGCGGCTCCGTTGATGTTTGATCTGCTAGCCAGGCTGCGGCTGCCGGAGAAATCCATCGTCCCGCCCGAGGGCGTCCGGCAGGTGGAGCTTTGTGCGGCGTCCGGCGATCTTCCGGGAACGGCATGCCGGCGGATCACGCAAGGCTGGTTTATTCCGGGGGTTTCGCCGATCTCGCTGTGTCATCTCCACCGGGAAATCCTGGTGGACGGCTCCGCCGGCAAACGCGTGGCCCGCGACGATGGCCGACACAACTTGAAGCGGGAAATCCATGAGTTCTGGCCGCCCGACCTGTTGGAACTTTTCCGCAAGGCCGGCCTGCCCCGCCGCCCGCCGCCGGATCCTGAAAATGGCACGGACACCCTGACGGGACTCGACCATGGTGATGCGCCCGAGATCATTTCCCCGCTCGCCGGGCGGATCTATCAGTCGGACGGCCCCGAAATTCAACTCAAGGCACGGGCGACCTCCGGTGTGGAAAAACTCTACTGGTTCTGTGGCGACGCCTTTCTCGGAAGCGGCGGCCCGCAGGATGCGCCGGTGTGGAAACCCACCGCGGGAAACCACACGCTGCGGGTGCTCGACGATCACGGACGCAGCGCCCAGGCGGCGGTCAGACTTCGGCCGGGTGCGGAGTGAATGGTGGAACTAGCAGGCCAGCTTCAGGCAGACCAAAAAATTCAGACCCTTAGCGAACCACGGAACGCCCTCGCAGCGTAATAGGACTGTGCGCCGTTGTAACCCACGAAGACGCGGCCGTAGCGGCGATGGCCATGGAGTGCTCCACCGAGTTTTCTGATATCAGCGGGTGTTTTCACCCAGCTTGAGGTCTTCGTATCGAAATCCCCGAGCTTCTGCAGGTCTTGATATTCTTCTTCCGTCAGAAGCTCAATGCCCATGGCCGCCGCCATATCCATCGCGGAATCTGCGGGTTTGTGTTCTTTCCGTGACTCCAACCCTTCGCGGTCATAACAAACACTGGTGCGGCCTTTGGGTGTTTCCGCCGAACAATCGAAGAAGAGGTATTCGCCCGTCTTTTGATCATGACCCACCACATCCGGTTCACCGTTGGATTTTTCCATTTCGTTGAGTGACCACCATTTTTCGGTGTTCGCTTCCAGTCTTGCTCTCACCTTGACCCACTCAACGCCTGGATGGCGGTTCATGTTTTTCTCGAAGCGGGTTTTCAGGATCTCGAGGAGTTCCAGACCTTCTTTGGGTGACAGTTTCATTTTTGTTGTAGCGTCTCTCATGGGACCTCCCCTTTTTAGGCGATGCCTTTCCGCAGGTCTCTCAGCGCCCACAAAAACGCGTTTGCCGGCGCGGCATCGCCTCTCAGTTTCCTCGCTCCATCCTTGCGCTTCGCACCGAACCGCTCCCGCGCGCTC
>JAIFNK010000141.1 GCA_020047775.1 Akkermansia sp.
CTGGAATTTGCCACGGCGCAGATTGAAGCCGGCGCGGACATCATCGGCATTGGCGATGCCGCCGCATCACTAACAAGCCGGGCGATCTACGATGAATTCATTTTTCCGCATGAGAAACGGTTGATCGATGGCATCCATGCGGCTGGCGGCCGGGTGCGTCTTCATATCTGCGGGCGAAGTTCGCACCTCCTGGATGCCATCGCCCGCTTGGACTGCGAGATTGTGGATCTTGATACGCTGGTGAGTCTAAGCACCGCGCGGGAGACGATGGGCGGACGCCAGGTGTTGCTCGGAAACATCGGCACCGTTGCAGTCGTGAAAAACGGAACCGTCGAAGAGGTCCGGCAAGCGCTCGCTCAATGCCGTGCGGATGCGGGGCCGGCATGGATCGCCGGCGCTGGCTGTGAAATCCCCCGTTTCTCGCCGCATGAAAACGTCCGCTGTCTTGCCGACACCTGATAGATTTGTCATGACACCAAGAATCGCCCTGCTTGCCTGCACCGTCTTCGAGCGCGAGATCGCGCTGGTGGCCGGTGACGCGCCGCACATTGTCGAGACCCGGTTTTACGAGATCGCGCTGCACGACCGTCCGGACGAACTTCGCGCGAAACTCCAGGCGGAATTGGATGCCATCGATGCCCGCGACGACATCGACGCGGTGGTGCTCGCCTACGGCCTCTGCGGTCTCGGCACGGCGGGCCTGCGCGCCGGACGCCATCCCTTCGTGCTGCCGCGGGCGCACGATTGCATCACCGTTTTCCTCGGCAGCAAGGAACGATATGCCACCCACCAGCGCGGCTGTCCGTCCTGCATCTACTACACGCCCGGCTGGAACCGCGCGCGCCGCGTCCCGGGGCCGGACCGGCTCGCCTACATCCGGGAGGAATTTTCAAAACAGTTCGATGAGGACGACGTCGAGTTCCTGATTGAATCCGAAAACCAAACCTGGGCGATGCACGACACCGCCACCTACATCGATCTGGGCACCGCCGACGGAGAGCAGGAGGCCGCCTACGCGAAACGCTGCGCCGATTCGCTTGGTTGGAAATTCGAACGCATCCAGGGCGATCCCACGTTGCTGCGCGACTTGCTCTGGGGAAACTGGGACGACGAACGATTCCTAACGGTCGCGCCCGGATCGCGCTCAGGCCACTCGCCGGACGAGAGAATCCTGCGCCAGGAAAACCCCGCCGCCAAACCGTGAGCCGCCACTGCACCATCATCGTCGAGCCCGAGCATGGCGAACGCGTGGAAATCCACACCGCGGACGAGGGGGCCATCCTAATAAACGCGCTCTCCGCCCACGGCTACCCGCTCAACACCCGCTGCGGCCAACGCGGACTCTGCCGCGGTTGCGAGGTGGTGCTCAAGGAAGGCTCGCTGATCGTGGAAAATACGACCGTCACCGCACCCGCCACGCTGCGCTCCTGCCGCGCCCGCCTCAGTGGCCCGGTCAGCATCCACCTGCCCGCCCGCTCGCGCATCGAACACAAGCCGCAGGTCGGGGAGACCTTTGAAATCGCCGTGCCATACGCGCATGACCCGTTGTTCGCAGCGCAGGGCATGCGCGACACCGGCTTCGCCGTGGACATCGGCACCACCACCGTGGTCGTGCTGCTGGTGGATCTAACGAACGGCGAGGTGCTCTCCCGCGCCGGAGGCTTCAACGCACAGATCCGTTTCGGCGACAATGTGCTCACCCGCATCGACGCCGGGCGCACGCCGGAGGCCGTCGCAGCCATGCAGGCCGCCGTCGTTTCGGAAACCCTGGCCCCGTTGCTCGTCCAGGCCTGCGAACGCGCCGGTCGCGCTCCGGACCGCATCGCGGGCGGCACCATCGCCGGCAACACCACCATGCTGCACCTGCTCGCCGGTGAGGATCCCACGCCGCTCGGAATCGCCCCGTTCACCGCGCGGTTTCTAGCAGCCAGAACGCTCATGGCCGCGGACATCGCTCTCGCCGTCGATGGCCTGCCACCCGGGACACCCGTCCAACTTCTCCCCTCCATCGCCGCTTACGTTGGTGCGGACATCACCGCCGGGGCGCTTGCCACCGGCATGATTTTCGACGAGGCGCCGAGTCTGTTGGTGGACATCGGCACCAATGGCGAGATCGTCTTGCAGCACGGCGGCGCGCTGACCGCCTGCGCCACCGCGGCCGGACCCGCCTTCGAAGGTTGCGGCCTGAAATGCGGCACCCGCGCCCGCGAAGGAGCGGTGGGCGATCTAACCATCAACCTCGATCCCTTTGAAATCAAAGCGATAACCATCGGCGGCTTGCCGCTGTCCCGCGCCGCGGGCATCTGCGGCTCCGCCTACATCGACTTTCTCGCCACCGCGCGTGCCGCAGGAATGTTAGGTCATGCCGGGCGGTTTATAGCAGCGGCGTGGGACGCCCTGCCGGAAGGCCACCGCCAGATCGATGAAGACGGGCGCGCCCTGCGGCTCTGCGCGAACGGCGGGCCCTTCGTCAGCGAGGTGGATGTCGCGCTGCTGCTCCAGGCCAAGGCCGCCATCGGCGCGGGCATCGAGACCTTGTTGGAAACCGCCGGCATCCGCGCGGAGGAAATTTCGCGGCTCTATCTGGCAGGCGGCTTCGGCATGCACCTCAACGTGCCGCACGCCATCGCCTGCGGGCTGTTGCCCGGGTTCAAGCCGGACCAGGTCCGCGTCGTCGGCAACACCTCGCTGGCCGGAGCGTTGCTCGCGCTCATCGACCGCAACACGCTCGATGAAATGGAAAGCCTGCGCGAACGGGTGGAGGTCATTGAATTGAATCTCGTCGGCGATTTCGAGGACCGCTATATCGAGCACCTGATGCTGCCATGAACGACTTCCCCGCCGTGCCATTGCTCGACCACCGGCCGTATGACCGGATCCGCGAGTTCTATCTCTATCAGGAGCCCGCGCTGCTGGCCGCCATGCGCCGCGGCGACCGCGGCGAGGCGATGCGCCTCATCAACCACGTGCTCGTGCACATCTACAGCGCGGGTGAGGAACGCAGCGACCTGCTCAAGGGACTGCTTCTGGAACTGGTGGTGATGATTTCGCGCGCGGCGATCGAGGCGGGCGCCATGCAGTCCGAGGTGCTCGGCACGAATTTCAAGATCCTCACCGAGCTGGCCGCGATCGATGACGACGAACAACTCGCCGCCTGGTTGCGCAAGGCCTTCGACCACCTGTTTTCCACCATCCAGCGGCAGAAGAATTTCACACCGCCGTTGCTCGTCGGCAAGGCGCTGGATTACATGCGCCAGAATCTCCACCTCGAGATCACCCGCGACGAGACGGCCAGGCACGCGGGAATTTCGCCCGGCCATTTCTCGCACCTGCTCAAGGAGCGCACCGGTCGTTCGTTCACCGCACTGCTGCGCCAGTGCCGTGTCGATCTCGCCTGCGAACTGCTGCTTCACACGGACGAAACCCTGGCCGTCATCGCCGACCGCTGCGGCTTCTGTGACCAGAGTTACTTCACCCGCGTCTTCCGCGATGTGAAGGGTGTCACGCCCGGCCAGTTCCGCGAGCAGGTGGGAAAATGATTTTTTCCCGCTAACCAGCAGATCTTCTTTTACGCAACCTCTTTCAGTGGCAGGACATCTTCCTGTCGGGAAACGGGCTTGCTACGGCGGGCATAAGACGCAAGCTCGCAACGATCACCGCGGGGGCAATCCGCGGGAATTCATCTCATTTGCAGATCCTACAATACTTCAACTTCGGCCTGCACGACCTGGTCTACATGGGACCCGACGGCAAACGCGGCGTCGATCCCAAGCTCCCCGGCGCGCACGATCAGGTCGCTTTACCGGACTATGGGAAAAACCTAGCCGAAATCGTGACGACACTGAAGGCCACCGGAGAGGTCAGCATTGTTCACCATGTCGGAGTCTTGAGGCGGTGTTCCGGCAGGCTACGAACCGGGAGATCTAATTCCACGAATTCCCCCTTGCATAGCCCTTCGGGCTTTTTTAGAAATCTCTTGACGCTCAACGTGTTTGCCAAATGGCTCACTGCCTTGCAGAAATCCCATCTTTGTCCTTCTGGTCCACGCGGAGTAGTTTTTATCCATCGTTTTTTGATCATTTTGCCGCATACCACGTCATTTTGTGGAAATGTCGGCTGATTGACCCAATACTCCGATTTTGTAGTCTCTAAACCCAACTCTTCCTTGCCCGTGTCGTCGCAACACTGGCCGGCACCCGAGTGCTTCCTCGAAAAAACCAACCGCAGCCAGTCATGTTCCCGCTATTTTTAAATTTCCGTAAATTCACCAAGGTTTTGTTGGTGCTTGCACTGACTCTGGGCAACCTCCATTCGGCCCCCTATGGCCCGGATGGCATGGAGATCGAGTGGACGCAGCCCGGCGGTGAGAAATTATCACTCCGCGTCTTTGGTGACGAATTCTACGGCCGTACCGAAACCCTGGACGGCTACACCGTGGTGTTTGACCCGGCCAAGAAAAGTTACTATTACGCCGACGCATCCATGGATGGCCAGGAACTGGTTGCCACGGGGATGGCACCAGGCAAGGGAAATCCCCAAACCTTGGGCCTCGCCAAAAACCTGGACATCCGGCCCGCGGCCAGAAAGGCCAAGGCCGCCGTCCGCATCCAACGATGGGACGAGGCCACCCAGACCAGCCAGCGTTGGGCTGAACTCAAGGCCCAGCGCAAAGCCTACGATGAGGCTGTCCAAGCGGCCAAAGACGAAGGCGGCCCCATGCCCGCGCCGCCTTCCTTCACCACTGTAGGCAACAAGGTCGGACTCACCCTGCTCATCGATTTCTCCGATGACGTGGCCACTATCCCGCAGGCAAACGTCATCGATTACTGCAACGGCGACAACTACACCGGCTACGGCAATCAAGGCTCGGTCAAAAAATACTATCAGGACAACTCGAACAACCTGCTGACCTACACCAACACCGTCACCGCCTACATTCGGATGGCCCAGCCGAAGAGCTACTACAACGATACCACCAAAGACAGCGGAATACAGGGGCGTCTGCTGATCAATGATGCCATCGACATCTTGAAAGCCCTGCCCAATTACAACTCGGAGATCTTGCCGAACTTCGACACCCTGACTGTGGACGGCAGCAACAACATCGTGGCCTGCAATGTCTTCTATGCTGGCGGCAACGGCGGTGTCTGGTCCTATGGCCTCTGGCCCCACTCATGGTCCCTTGCGTCTGCGAAAGAACTCTCCGCCGGTGGCAAGAAGGTTTACAAATACCAAATCACCAACCTCGGAACCTCCCTCACACTCGGCACGTTCTGCCACGAAAACGGCCACATGCTCTGCGGCTACCCGGACATCTACGACTATGACTATGATTCCGTGGGAGGAGCCGGCGGCTTCTGCTTGATGAACTCCGGCGGCCATGGCACCAATCCCGTGCTGATCAACGCCTATCTGAAACGCGCCTCCGGCTGGACCACCACCACGGATCTCACCAGTTCCTCCAACGTCGCGGGAACCTTGGTTGCCACCGTAGGGCACGCCGACTACAACAAGATCTACCGCTACGCCAACCCCGGCAACGCCAAGGAGTATTTCATCTTCGAAAACCGCCGGAAAACCGGCCGCGATGCAAATATCGCCGCCTCCGGCATCGCCATCTGGCACATCGACGAACAGGGCAACCACAACAACCAGAGCCTCACCCCCAACACCACCCACGCCAACTACGAGTGCACCCTCGTCCAAGCCGACAACCTCTGGCATTTCCAAAGCAACTCCAACAGCGGCGACTCCAAGGATCTCTACTATCTCGGCAACACCGCCGCCGCCTACACCAACACTTTCAGCGACAACTCCGCCCCCAATGCCAAGTGGTGGAGCGGCGCCGCGTCCGGTCTCAACGTCTATAATTTCAGCTCATCGGGAGCATCCATGACTTTGCAATTCGGCCTGCCGCTCAACACCCTCTTCGTATCGGCCCCCAATGGCGGCGAGCAGATCTATTTCAATTCCACCCAGACCATCACCTGGTCCGCCAACATCGCTGGCAACGTGAAGATCGAGTTATTCAAGGGAGGCTCCCTGAATTCCGTGTTGGCGGCCAGCGAAGCCAACGACGGCAGCTTCACGTGGTCGGTTTCCGCAGGTCTTCCTGTGGGAAGCGACTACACCGTCAAGATCAGCAGTGTCGACAATCCGGCATACACGGATTCGAGCAACACCAACTTCACCATCACCACCCAGCCTACGCTCGCCGACGCGCTGGACACCACCGGTCTCACCTGGACCACCAGCGGCAACGCCACATGGTTCGCGCAATCCGCCACTTCCAATGACGGCATCGACGCCGCCGAGAGCGGCAACATCACCCACAGCCAGTCCAGCACCACGGAAACGACCCTCATCGGACCGGGAACGATGACGTTTTGGTGGAAAGTATCCTCCGAAGGCAGCTACGACTACCTCCGCTTTTACCTCAACAATGTCGAACAAACCGGCTCGCTCGCCAAGATCGCCGGAGAAGTCGATTGGATTCAGAAAACCGTCACCATCCCCGCTAACAGCCAAACGGTGAAATGGACCTACTCCAAGGACAGCAGCGTGGACGCCGGAGCGGACACCGCATGGGTCGATCAAGTCGTCTATACGCCCTTGAGCGCGCCCGAAATCGCCGTCGAACAACCGGTTGGAACCAATTTGGTGGATGGCAACGGCACCATCGATTGCGGCGTGGTCAATCTGGGCAGTTACTCCTCGCCCTTCACCTTCACGGTGAAAAACACCGGCACGGCCGATCTGACCGGCCTTGCTCTCACCAAGGACGGCACGCACAGCGCGGACTACACCCTCGGTGCCCTCGGGGCCGCCACGCTCGCACCCGGTGCCAGCACCACCTTCACCGTCACCTTCACTCCCGGTGCCGCAGGTGCCAGAACCGCCGCCATTCACATCGCCAGCAATGATGCGAATGAAAACCCGTTCGATATCAACCTCACCGGAACCGGTGTGCCTTTGGGCACGCTCGCCGTCACGCCGGCAGGAAATTTCAGCTCATCTGGCGGATACGGCGGCTCGTTCTCTCCCTCCTCGCAAGTTTACACGCTGAGCAATTCAGGTAGCACCTCGATCGACTGGACTGCTGCCAAAACCGTCGCCTGGGTCGATCTCGGCCCAGTCAGCGGCACGCTCGCCCCAGGGGCCAACACCACCGTGACGGCCTCCATCAATCTCAACGCCAACACCCTGGAAATCGGCAGCTACAGCGACACGGTAACCTTCACCAACACCACCAATGCCAATGGCAACACCACCCGTGGCGTTTCCCTCACCGTCAATCCGGCATCCGCCACGGTGACCCTCGGGAATCTCAACCCCACCTACGACGGAAATCCCAAGCCGGTGACCGTCACCACCACTCCTTCCGGCCTCGCCCACTCGGTCACCTACGCCGGTTCGCCCACCGCGCCCACCAACGGCGGCACCTACACCGTGGTGGCCACCATCACCGATCCCAACTACACCGGCAGCGCTTCGGACAACCTGACCATCAGCAAAGCCGCGCAGACGATCACGTTTGGCGCGCTTTCTCCCGTGTTGGACAACGCGACTCCCTTCGCTCTTGGAGCCACTGCCAGCTCCAATCTCACGGTTTCCTACACCAGTTCCAATGCCGCTGTAGCAACGGTCTCGGGCAATACCGTCACTGTGACCGGACTTGGTACCACCACCATCACCGCCTCCCAAGCCGGGAACGGCAACTACAACGCGGCGACCTCCGTTCCGCAAACCCTCACCGTCGTCCGCGCCAACCCACTCGCCGTCACCGGCGGCCCCTACAAAGTGTTGATCGGCCAGACACTCTCCCTCAACGGCAGCGCATCCGCACCCTCTTACGGCGAGACCATTTCTACGTATGAGTGGGATTTGAACAACGACAACACCTTTGGCGACGTCACCGGTGCCACTCCATCGGCGATCACTTTCAGCTCGCTCATGAGCACATGGAGCATGGTCCAGGGACTGAACACCATCCAGCTCAAGATCACCGATTCTTCGAGCCAAACCTCCATCGTTTCCACCACGGTGGAACTGGTTCTCGCCCTCACCTGGGATGCCAATGGCACCGGCTCGGGCCAGACTAACGGCGCCGGCGCATGGCTCGGCACCAACCTGTGGTGGGACGGCGCGGCCAACCAAACCTGGGCTTCGGGTTCAAATGCAACCTTTGGCGGCCCCGGCACCGCTGGCGGTGCCGTCACGCTTGCCAGCCCGACGAGCGCGAATTCCCTCGTTTTCAACACCTTCACCGGCACCTACACTCTCGGCACCGCAGGTCAGACGCTGACGATCAATGGCGGTATCAACAAAACCGCCACTTCGGCAGCCGTCACTATCTCCAGTCCTATTGGTCTAGGCGCGGCGCAAACGTGGACTAACAATTCAAGCGGCTTGCTCACCGCATCCAGCACCCTGGACAATGGCGGCAACCTGCTGACCGTGGACGGCAGCGGCACCACCAGTTTCAGCGCCAATGCCAGCAGCATCATCAGCGGCTCCGGCGGTATCACCATGAACGGCTTAGGGCGGCTTCAACTTGGCTCGGGTTCGGCTCCGGCTCATACTTACAGCGGAACCACCACCCTCAACGGGGGATTGACCATGATAGCTAACAACAACCTGGGCACCGGCAACCTCACCATGAATGGCGGCGTCATTGAGTCATACTGGAGTTCTAACTTCATCCGTGGTCTTGGAGCGGGCGCAGGCCAGATCCAAATAACCGGCGGAACCAGCGGCTTCGCCCTGAATGGAGCTACCGGCATGAGCGTCATTCTCGGCAATAACGCCGCCATCGAGGCGGTCTGGGGCAGCGCCTATTTCAACCCGTCCATATTCGTTCTCCAAACTCAATACTCGCAAGGCACTTCCGGCCTCACCTTCGCGAACAAGATCGATCTCAACGGGACGGATCGAACCATCCAAGTCTCCGGTGGCACCACCGGCGCTGCGACCGCGACCCTCTCCGGCATCATCCGCACCAGCGCCGGCACCGCAGGCATCATCAAGACCGGCAACGGACAACTCAACATCTCCAACGCCAACACCTACAACGGAGTCACCACCATCAGTGCCGGTCCCCTCGCCATCTCGAACGCCAGTGCGCTCGGCACCACCGCCGGAAACACCACCATCGCGGCTACCGGCTCGGTCAACGGCGCCCATTTAAAACTCAGCAACAACATCACCTCTGCGGAAAACATCACCATCACCGGAACCACTGAAGCTGCCAGCTACGTCGCCGCCATTTCAAACACCAGCGGGACCAATATCCTCAGCGGCAACATCATCCTGAGCAGTCCGACCGCAGGCGTCCGCCTCGGCGCGGTCGCTGGCTCTCTAACCTTCTCCGGCAACATCAGCCAGACCGGCACCTCCAGATACCTCGCTTTCATTACCGGAGATGGCGCGGCGCTCCTCGTCAACAACGCCATCGCTAACAACGGCGGTGTGCTGCAAATTCACAACACCACGCAAACCACCGGGACCGGCACCGTGACCCTCAAAGGCGTCAGCGGCAGCGGCATCGGGGCCACCAGCATTTCCCAAACCGGCATCCTCAAACTCGGCGTCACCAACACGCTCAACACCTCCGCCAATCTCACGCTGGGGGCGGTCTCCACCACTGCGGGTTATGACATCGGCACCTTCGACCTCGCAGGTTTCGACCAAACCGTCAACGCGCTCATCGGCAGCAAAAACACGAGCAACATCGCCGCGGACACCGCGCGCAAGGTGACCAACTCCGCCACTGGAACCGGCACTAACGTCCTAACTGTCGGTAACGGTGACGGATCGAGCACCTTCAACGGCGTGATCGTGAATGGGGCCACCGCCAAGCTCGCCCTCACCAAAACCGGCGGCGGCACTCAGACTCTTGCGGGGCCGAACACCTACACCGGAGCCACCACCATCACCGCCGGCACGCTGGCATTAGGCGCTAACAACGTTTTGCCCGCCACCACGGCGATTTCCATCGCCAATGCCACCCTCGATGCGGCGACCTTCACCGACACCACCGGAACCTTGGACGTCACCAGCACCGCCACTATCAACCTGGGCACCGGGGCCGCCCTGGCATTTGCCAACAGTAGCGCCATCGACTGGACCGGCGGCACGCTGAGCCTCACCGGCACCTTTGTTTCCGGTTCCTCGCTCCGCTTCGGCACCAGCAATACCGGCCTGACGGCTGTCCAACTCGGTAAAATCTCGGCGACCGGCATCGGCTCCTTCATTCTTGATCCCAACGGCTTCCTCAGCGCCGCTACCACTGTTCCCAACGTGGTCGGCCTCGCGCAATCCGCCGCTGAGGCGAACCTTGTCGCTGCCAATCTGGCAGTGGGAACGGTGACCTCGCAAAACCACCTCACGATTCCGGCAGGCAGCGTGATCAGCCAAAGCCCGACCGGTGGCGCGAGTGTCGCGACAAACTCCGCAGTGGATCTCGTGGTCTCGCTCGGACCTCCCACCTACACGGTGAGCTACAACGCTAACAATGCCACCTCGGGCACCGCACCTGCGGATCAGCCGAAGACGCATGACATCAGCCTCACCCTTGCCACCAACAGCGGAAATCTCGCCCGCACCGGCTACACGTTCACAGGATGGAATACCGATGCAGAGGGCACGGGCACGAACTATGCGGAAGGCGGCACCTACACCGCCAATACCCCGGAACTCCTCTATGCGAAATGGGCACTGAATGCGGTCGCCGTCGTCACCAATCCAAGCAGCCTCTCTCTCGCCGAAGGCGGCAGCAACACCTTCCAAGTCAAACTGAGCGCCGAGCCGGCGGCAAGCGTGACCGTCACGGTCTCCTGGGCAAGCGACGATTCGGATATCACCGTGCAGTCGGGTGGCTCCCTTACCTTCACCACGGCCAACTGGAATACCCATCAGGTTGTGACCCTCGCTGCCGCAGAGGATAATGCCGACAACGCCGCCGGCTCGGCCACCATTTCCTGCAGCGGTGCCGGTATCACCTCCGCCATTGTCATCGCCTCTGAAATCGACGACGACCACGTGTTATCGGTATCTTCGTCCAACGGTTTGATCACAAAAAACCCCGACACCGACTACTACGACCGCGACAGCAT
>JAIFNK010000221.1 GCA_020047775.1 Akkermansia sp.
GAGGAAGGAGCCGTCGGCGAGGGGGAGGACGGCGTAGATGGTGCTGTTAAAGGTGGGGATGATGACACCGGTGGCGCGGGAGGAGGGGTTGCGGACAACGGTGAGGACGGCGGCGGGGGAAGTGGTGTTTCCAATCTCATTGGTGACGCGGACCTTGTAGCTGCCGCCGTCGGTGAGGGCGAGGGAGGTGAGGACGAGGAGGTTGGTGGTGGCGCCGGAGATGTTGGCGGAGTTGGTGAGGACGGTCTCGCCCTTGAGCCATTGGTAGGTGAGGGTGCCCGCGCCGCGGGCCTCGGCGTAGAAGGAGATGGACTGGCCGACCTCGGCGGAGAGCGCGGTGGGGGCAATGGTGATTTCGGGACCGGCGAGGAAGATGAGCTCGGCGGAGGCGGAGGTGACCGAGGCGCCCGAAGCGTTGGTGACGGTGACGGTGTAGAGGGCCTCGTCCGTGAGCTGGGCGGAGTTGAGGGTGAGGGTGGGAGTGGTGACGCCGGAGAAGCGGCCCTCGTTGGCGAGGGGGGAACCGTTGCGCAGCCACTGGTAGGTCAGGGCGGAAGTGCCGGTGGCGGTGACGTTGAAGGTGGCGGTCTGGCCGGAAGAGACGCCGACGGAATCGGGGCTTTGGACGATGCCGACGGGGATGGGATCGCCGTGGACGACGGTGAGGCCGCGGGTCGTGGTGGTGCCGTTATAGGCGGTGAGGGAGCCGCCGAGCCAGAGGCGGCCGTAGCCGTCCACGCGGGTGAAGGCGAGGCCGGTGGTGGTGCCGGTGATCTCGAAGGTGGGGTCGAGGACGCCCGCAGAGGAGAGGCGCACGGGGCCGTAGCGGGTGACACCGCCGAAGGTGGTGAAGGTGCCGCTGAGGATGATGCTTCCATCTGGCTGGACGGTCACGTCGGTGAAGGCGTTGGCGCTGATGGCGGGGAAGGCGGTATCGGCGGCGCCGGTGTCGAGGAGACGGGTTAAATTGGTGCCGGCGATGGCGAGTATTTTGCCATCGGGCTGGACGGTGAAAGTGCTGATGCCGGTGAAAATGGCGGGGGTGAAGGTGGTGTCGCGTGTGCCTGTCTCGGTGAGGCGGGCGAGGTAGCTGATCGCGGGAAATGAGGGGGCGGCGCCGAAGCTGGTGAAGGCGCCGCCGGCGTAAACCTGACCGGCGGAGGTGACGACGACCTTGTTAACCGCGTTGTTGAAGGTGGCGCTGAAGGTGGGATCGAGGGTGCCACCGGAGGAGAGGCGGACGAGGCGGTTGCGGGTGAGGTTGCCATTCCAGGAGCTGAAGTCTCCGGCGACGTAGAGGCGGCCCTGGGCGTCCACCGCGAGACTGCGGAGGGTGTCGTCGGGGCCGGTGCCGACATCGAAGGAGGTGTCCACCGTGAAATCGGCGTTGAGGCGGAGGAGGCGGTTGCGGGTGAGGGGGGAGCCGCCGGTGGGGGTGACGACGGTGAACTCGCCGCCGACGAGGAACTTGCCACCGGGGAGGCGGACGAAGTCGCGGACGTTGCCGTTGAGGGTGAAGGGCAGGGCGGCGACTGAGCCGCCGGGCAGGACACGGCCGATGAAGGCCCCCGAGGTGGCGGCGGTGTTGCCGGAGAGGCTGCTAAACGCGCCCCCGACAAGGGCTCCGCCATCGGCGAGGGGGAGAATGGCGTAGGTGGTGCCGCCGGAGGAGGTGGCAACGGAGGAGAAGGTGGCGACACGCTCGACGGGGTTGGTGGTGACAGCGATGGTGTAGGGGCCGGCGATGACGGTGGAGGTGCCGGTGATGGCGAGATAGTAGTCTCCCGCCTGGGCGAGGGTGAGGGAGGCGAAGGAGAGAGTGGGGGTGGCGGTGCCGGTGATACCCGAGCCGTCCGATAGCGGAGTGGTTCCTTTGCGCCACTGGTAGGTGAGCGGGGCGATGCCGCGGGCAGTGACCGCGAGGGAGAGAGGCTTCAGGGTGTAGGAGGAGCGGGTGGGGGCGGGCTGGGTGAGGATTTCGGGTGCTCCCAGGACGACGAGGGGCACGGCATCGCTGAGGACGTCGCCGGAGAGGTTGGTAGCGCGCAAGGTGTAGATGGCATCGTCGGCCTCGGAGACATTCGTGAGGGTCAGTGTGGGGGTGGTGGCGCCGGAGACGTTGCCGCCGTCGGAGAGTTCGCTGCCGTTTTTGAGCCAGCGGTAGGATAGGGTGGAGGTGCCGGTGGCGCGGGTGGTGAAGGTGGCCGTGGTGCCTGGGTTGGTCTCCAACCCGATGGGCTGAAGAGCGATGCCTAGCTGGATCAGGTAGCCGTTGAGGCGGACGAGGCGCTGGACGGGCGTGCCGTTGTAGGCGGTGAAGCTGCCGCCGATCCAAAGTCGGCCGTTTTCCTCCAGGGCGATAGGCTCAGCGACGCCGTTAAAGCCCGCGCCGCCGACCCAGGAGGTCTCCAGGTTTCCGGTGGTGTTGAAAGAGGCGATATTGCTGAAGCTCACCGGAGTGCCGGTGAGGGTGAAAGAGCCAACGCCCACGGTGCGTCCGTTGGTCTGATAAACGAAGTCTCTCATCGTGACGTTGGATTGGCCAAAAAACTCGGCTGAGTCCCACACGCCCGTGTTGGAAAAGCGGATGATGCTTAGATTGGAGGGAAAGGGACCGCCGGAGGCCATGACGCGGCCATCCCGCAGGACGCGGAGGCGTGAGAAAGTGGCGCTGCCCATGCCGGCGGGAGCGAAGGTGCTGTCGTGGGTGCCGTTAGGGAGGAAGCGGGCCAAGCGGGACTGCGAACCAACGTTGAACGAACCTCCCGCGACAAAGGAGCCATTGGGGCCGGCAGCGACGGCAGTGACGAGGTTGGAGCTACCGCCAGTGACGCTGGTGGTGTTAAAAGGGGTATGAAGGGTGCCGTCGCGGTTGATCCGGGCGAGGTAACGGTGGGAGGCGTTTCCGTTGTAGCTGCTGAAATCGCCGCCGAGCAGGAGATCGCCATCGGAGAGCACGGCGAAGTCGCGTACTGTGCTGTTGCCGCCGGTGCCGAGGGCGAGCATGAAAGAGGCGAGGTTGGCTCCGGTGGCGGCGTTGATCGCGGCGAAGCCGTTGAGGACGGCCCCGGCGCCGATCTGAGTGAAGGAGCCGATGACATAGAGACGGTCGCCGTCGAGGAGGAGCTTGGTGACGGCCGCATTCGGGGCGGGGTTGAAGGCGGTGTCCAAGACGCCGGTGGGGGAGATTTTGACGAGGTAGTTGCGGCCGGTCTGGCCGTTGAAGTTGGTGAACTGGCCGGCGATATAGGCGGTGCCATCTGGCGCGAGGGCGATGGCGGTGACGGGCTGGTTGATGGTGAGATTGGTCGGCCAGGTGGCATCAATGAAGGCCGGGTTGAGGGCGATCGTGAGGGTGGCGGGGTCGGAGGTGACGGGGCCGTTTGTGTTGGTGACACGGCAGCGGTAGATGCCCCCGCTGACGATATCCACATTCGTGAGAGTCAGGGTGGCGGTGCCGGAGCCGGAGATGCCGGTGGTGTCGGCGAGGTCAACATCGTCCTTGGTCCAGCGGTAGGTGGGGGCGGGCACGCCGGTGGCGGTGATGGTGAAAGTGATGTTGCCGCCTTGAGAGGAGATCTGGGAAATGGGATGGGCGCTGATGGTCGGCAGGTTGTCCTCGTCCACGATGGTGATGACGGCGTCGGCGAAGAGCAGGGTGGCGGCCTCTTCGGGCGTGGGGGCGCTGAGGCGGAGGCGGAAGGTTTCGTTGGGCTCGCCGGTGGAGTTGTCGGCGAGGGTGAGGGTGACGGTTTTATCGGCGGAGTCGTTGGCGGCCCAGTTGAGGGTGCCGGAGACGGCGGTGAAGTCGGAGCCAGCGGTGGCGGTCTCGGCGAGGGTGGCGTAGGAGACGGAGACGGCCGAAGTGGTTTTGCCGAAGCGTTTGACGGTGAGGGTGGCGGTGCCTGCGGCTTCGAGGACGGAGAGGGTGGAAGGCGAAACACCGATGGCACCGGGGCCGCCGTCGAGGAGGGCGGCGCGGTAGCGGACGATGCCTTTGTAGGAGGTGAAGTTGCCTGTGATGAAAATGTCGCCCGAGGCGGTGTAGAGGGCGGCGTTGATGCTGGGGGAGGCGACGAAGCCGGCGTTAAGAACTCCGGCACCGACGGCGAAGGTGGGGTCAACCGAGCCGTCGAGGTTGAGGCGGAGGAGGCCCGCCTGGGTGATGCCGTTGACGGTGGTGAATGCTCCCCAGACGAGGAAGCGGCCATCGCGGTAGGCGATGCCCCAAGGGTTGCCATTGAGCACGCCAGAGCCGAATTGGAAGGAAGGGTCACGGGAGCCGTCGCTGTTGAGGAGGGCGAGGTATTGGCTGCCGGGGAAGAGGGCGTTGTTAAAACGGGCGGCGATGGCGATGCGGCCATCGGGCAGGATATCGAGGCCGGTCAGGGAGGTGGGGAAAGTGACGTGGCCACCGCTGCCGAAGGAGGTGTCGAGCGCCCCGGCGGAAGTGAGGCGGGAGAGGCGGTAGGAGATGCTGGTGGGACTGCCGGTGGTGTGGGCGACGAGAACCTTGCCGTCGGATTGTTCCTTGATGAACCACACGTAGCCGGAGGTGCCGAAGGCGATGGTGTTGGCGGGGACGCTGAAGGTGCCATCGGCCGCGCCGACGGAGGTGAAGCGCTGGATGCCGACGGAGGTGGCTCCGCTCACGCCCGCGTAGAAAGTTCCTGAGGCCCCGGCGGCGAGGAAGGTGACGGAGCCGTTGAGGGTCGGCGAGTAGGCACCGTCAATCGTGCCGTCGCTGTTGAGGCGGGCGAGGCGGCTTTTGGTGGTGACGGCTGAGGTGGGCTGGTGGGTGAGACTGCTGAAGCTGCCTCCCAGGAGGGTGCGGCCATCGGCGAGCGGGAGCACGGCGTTCAGGCCGGTGACGCTGATGCCGAAGGAGGAGGTGGGGTCGAGGGTGCCGTTGCTGTTGATGCGGCGCAGACCGAAGAGATCCCCGATGAGAAAACGGCCGGAAGAGTCGAGGGCGGCGAAGTTGGCTGGCGGGGTGTCGGAGGGCGGGGCAAACGAGGTGATGACGGAGCCGGCGGGAATCTTGACCTTGACGAGCACAGCGAGGGAGGTGTCGGAGCCGTTGGCGTTGGTGACGATTGCGCGGTAGGTGCCGCCGTTGAGGGCGGGATCGGCTCCGGAAACGGTGTAAACAAGCGAGGTCGCGCCGGGGATGTCGGTGAAGCCGGTGCCGGTGTCGCGCTGCCATTGGACCGTGGCGGAGAGGACGCTGTCGTAGAAAACGACGAGGCTGAAGGTGCCGCCCTGGTCGAGGGAGACGGCGACGGGTTCGAGGACGATAATGGGCGGGGCGTCGTCGTCGCGGATGCCGACGAGGGTGGTGGCGTTGGCGGGGGGCAGGGTGGCGCCGCCGGTGGGGTCGGAGAGGGTGAGCTGGAAGGCCTTTAGGCCATCCTGGGCGGTGTCTTGGAGGAGTGGGACGGTGATGGTCTGGAGGCCGCCGACGCCGGTGGCCCAGGTGAGGGTTCCGGAGACGGGGGTGTAGTCGGTGCCGGGGACGGCGGTGAGCGGGGTGAGGGTGTAGTTGACGGAAACCTCGCCGATGAGGCCGCCGAAGCGCGAGACCTGGAGGGCGACGGAGTCGGCGTTTTCGGTGGTGGTGACGGCGGAGGTGAGGGCGCGGAGGGTGCCGGGACCAGTACCGTATTCATTGACGAAGCGGGTGAGGTTGTAGGTCTCGACGGCGGGGTCGGAGACGCGGGGGAACCAGCCGCCGGCGACAAGTTTGCCATCCGGTTGGACGGCGAAGCTGTAGAAGTGGGTGGTGTAGGAGTTGTCGTTGATGTAGGGGGAGGGAGCGAAGGCGGGGTCGAGGGTCCCGTCTACGTTCACGCGGGCGATGGAGGCGCGGGGTTGGCCATTCCAAGATTTGAAAATGCCGCCGACGAAGATCGTGCCATCGGGCTGGAGGGTGACCTCGCCACCGGCCCAACCGGCAGGGCCGGTGCCGACATTGGCCATGAAAGCAGTGTCAAGGGAGCCGTCCGGCAAAACGCAGGCGAAGTTGATCGTGTTGACTGAAGGGGCGAATGCGAAGTCACCGCCGAGGAGCAGGCGGCCGTCGGGAAGGGCCAGGAGTTCGTCAATGTCGCCAAAATCGTCGGCAAAGCTGGGGGAAAGGGACGGGTCGAGGGTGCCGTCGGAGTTGAGGCGGACGAGGAGGGGAACATAGCCGCCGCCGGCACGGGGCTTGCCGCCAGCAACGATGATATCGCCATCGGGAAGGATGGCGATATCGCCGACGGAGGTGTTGGTGGGGAGGATCGAAGATGGGTCGAAGGCTGTGTCGAGGGTGCCGTCGGCGTTGAAACGTGCGAGACCGGGGCGAAAGACGCCGTTGGCGCGATTAAAGCCGCCGCCGACGAGGAGTTTGCTGTCGGGCTGCTCGGCGAGAGCAAGCACGTAGCGCATGCCAAAGGTGCTCGAGTTCGATATGCCCATGGCGTTGAAGCCGGTGTCGAGGGAGCCATCGGCATTGAGGCGCATGATGCCACTGCGGTTGGTTCCCTGGTAGGAGGTGAAGACGCCGCCGACGTAGACTTTGTCGTCGGCGACGGTGAGAATCTTGTTCACCTCGGTATCGCCCTGCGTGTCGGCGAGGGTGGAAGCGATCGCGCCGAACGCGGTGTCCAGAGTGCCGTCGGAGTTTAGGCGCTTGAGTGAAGTCTGCGGTGAACCGGCGGGCGGGGCCTGGTAGCGGGAGACATTGCCACCGGCGATGATCTTGCCGTCGGACTGGAGGGCGACGGCGTTGACCGCGCCGGTGCCGGAGAGCCAGTTGGGGGCTGCTGGCGGCGGGACGTAGCCGTCGGGGGTGAGTCCGGGACTGATGGCGGTGACGAATGCATTATCAAGCGTAGGGTCTGTGGCGTGCAGGGCCACGGGGAATGAGAAGAAGACGGCGAGAGTGATTGCGGCAAGGCGAAAGGCGTGATTCATCATGGGAAGGATGTTAAGAAATCGCTTGCTCAGGGAAGGTCGCTGAGAATGTGCACGTGAGGCCCGGAGGGCGGGCAAATGGGGGTTGGTGCCCCCCCATGATTGGGTTCTGACCACTCGGCTAAAGCAAATGAGCAGGGACAATACAGTGATAAGCGGCTTTGGTGGGAAGAGCGGGTGTATGGCGATGTTGGGGGGGGGGATTGGATGAGCGGTAGAATTATGTTTTTTAAGGATTGCTTGTAATGGATAGCCGCAGGAACCGACTGCCCGGCGTGACCGGGATGCTGGCGGTGGTGGTGCCGTCGCCGGCGGGTGTGCCTTGGGTGACGCCAACGGTGGTCCAGGTTCCTCCGGTTAGGGTTGGCGAGGTTTCCACCACGCAAGTGACGTCGTTGCGGACGCGGCGGTAGGTGAGTTGAAGCAGCGTGGGCGTTGTGCTCAACGCGGGTGGAGTGCCGGTGAACGCACCGCCGGTTCCGTTAGGATTCAGATCGAGCGCGTATTCGATCAGGTTGGCGAGGCCGTCGGCGTCCGCATCGTCATTCGGGCCGCGCTTGTCAGCGGGGACGCCGGCGTTGGTGAGGAAAACGGTGAGCGGATCATCAGGAACGACGAATGACAGCGGCATCACCACCACTCCGCGTGGGGAGTTGAGGTCGGTGATCAGTTCGGTGACATTCCCGCCATTCAGATCGGAACGGCGGATTCTGCCGTTCTGCCATTCAGTCCAATAGATGCCATCGGCGGTGACATCGATGCCATTGGGGAAATCCGCGTTGGCCACCAGCGTGACCAGGCCGCTGCCGTCGGTGTTGATCCGCTGGATGCTGTTGTTTGCGATGTTGCAGAAGTAGATCAGGCCACCGACCACTTCGAAATCATAGACCCAAGGGGAACCGGCGGTGTGAACCGGCGTGATGCCGGTGCCATCGGTGTTCATTTTGAAAATGCCGGTCGGATTGTCAGAAGGATTGCTGAAATACACGGTGGAGTCCACCACCTGAATGGGGAAGGCGAATCTGCCGACGTTGGTGGTGCTGATCGGCGTGTAGGTGTCATCATAAATGCCGCCGACGTTGGTCGGACTGCCCGATGGCTGGCTGTGGAAGATTTGTTGGGCATTGCCATTGGACCGCCAGAGTTCGCCGGGGCGGGCGTCCAGATCGTAGCCAAACACATTGGTGACCAATTGCGAAGTGTAGGCGGGATGGTGAATGCGGGTGCCCAGGGTCGTCGCCTGATTCGGCACGAGGATTTTGCCATCGGCATATTCGACCCCGTTAAAGCCGCCATTCACGCCCCCGAGCTGGGTGGCGAGGTCGGTTTTTCCGGTGCCATTGTCGTAGCTCATCCGCACCACGCTGTTGGCCTTGAACGGTTCGGTTTGGGGCAGATCCTCGGTCCACAACAGCGCCACGGTGGCCGGGACGAACGGCGCATTGAGATCGAGCAGCCAGGATTCCGAGGCACCGTTGCGGGCGGTGCCAGTGCCAGTCACAAACCGGCCGTCGGCGGAGATGCCGGTCGCGGTGTAGAACTTTCTGCCCGTCGCCAGACCGGCCGCGGTGAGCACCTCCCTGATGCTGCGCAGGCCGTGGGCGGCGTCCCAGATAAATGCCTCATAGCCACTCGCGATCATGGCCCTGCCGACTACCACCGAGCCATCCGCCGAGACCGCAAGGGCCTCACTCTCGAAGGTGCCGCCTGGAAGATCGCCGAGGCCGACCATGCCGCCAGCCGCCGTCCAACGAAACGCCTCGCGGCCGTTGGCGCTGGTGCTGGAGCCGACGATGACCGTGCCGTCGGCAGATATTGCGGTGGCGCGGCTGCGGGTTTCACCGCCGGGGAGGTCGCCGAGGGCGGTCATGCCGGCCGCTTGAGTCCATCGGAACGCCATTTCACTGACCCCGGTGGCGGTGCCGACGCCGACCACGGTATTGCCGTCTCCACTCACGCCGAGGGCTTCGCTCTGGTTTCCGCCGGGGAGCATGCCGAGGGGCACCATGCCACCGGCTTGAGTCCAGCGGAAGGCTTCATTGAAACTGTTCTGCCCCATGCCGACGACCACCGAGCCGTCTTGGGAAACCGCATTGGCCCAACTGTTGAACGATCCACCGGGCAGGTCGCCGAGGCCGACCATCCCGGCAGAAGTCCAGCGGAAGGCCTCCGTGCCGCTGGCGGAACTGCTGTATCCGACCACCACCGAACCATCCTGGGAAACCGCGTTGGCCCAACTGGTGAACGACCCGCCGGCCAAATCGCCCAGGCCAGTGATCCCGGCGGCGGGAGAACCGCGGAACGCCTCGTTGTTGGAGGTGGCATTGGTCGCCCATCCGACGATGGTGCTGCCATCCCCGGAAATCCCCTCGGCGGCACCGGTGGATCCACCGGGGAGCTTGCCCACTCCGCTCAGCTTCATCGGCGTGGCGGCCCCGGGTGCCACGGCGGTGAACTCACGGGTGACGGGTGCGGCGGCCAGGTAGCTGGCAGTTCCCGGCTGGCTGGCGGTGATGCGGACCAGGCCGGTGCCGGTGAGCCGCAGCATGCCATCGATGATGGTGGCCGGGCCGGAATCCACGGTAAAGGTGATCGGCAAGCCGGAACTCGCGCTGGCGGCGAGGGCGTGGTAGGCGAGGGGATCGGCCGGGAAATCCGGCGGCTGCGCGAACGTGAGGATTTGTGCGGCCGGGGCGACGCTGAGCGTGCGCTCGACCGGGGTGGCGGCGAAATAGTTGGCGTTGCCCGCTTGCGAGGCGCGGAGGACGATATTTCCGCCGCCAGTTAGAGTCAGGTTGCTGCCGGCAAGCGAGCCGGGACCCGAGACGATTTCAAAGGTCACCGGCAGCCCGCTGGTGGCCGTGGCGCTGAGCGCGAACGGCGGGTCGCCGAAGGTTTTGGCCGCTGGTTGCGGGAAGTCGATGGTTTGGGCTTGCTGAGCGGCGGGGGTGAAGGTGCCGGTGCTGTAGGGCGAGGCGCTGCTGGGACCATAAGCTTTGATTCGGTAATAATAGAGGGTTCCAGTCACCAGCGGGGAAACCGTCTGGGAACGCGCGCTGGACGCGGCCCAGTAGTACTGCAAGGTGCCTGTGAACGCGGCGTTGGTCGCCACTTGGATGTCGTGACCACCGGTCACTCCCGGCACTTCCTCCCAGTTGATAGTGGCGCTCGTCGCGGTGAGGTTGGTGACCGGTAGCAGCACGGGGGCGGCCAGAGGGCCGTAGTGGAAGCGGTCAATCGAAGCGGTGTCAGCCGCGCTGATCCCCGCATTTCCCGTCAGGCGGATGCGCAGGATGGTGGGGCCGCTGGTGGTCCGGTTGATAGCGTAGGACTGGTAGCCGCCGGTGGTGGCGGCGAGCGTTTGCAGCGGGCTGCCATCGGCCAGCACTTGCAGGGTGGCGGCATTGGCCACGGCCGTGTTCAAGGTCCAACGCAGGGCAAGTACGCCGGGGCCGGTGACGGTGGTTTCCACCCAGGATTCCTGGCCGGCGGCGGTGAGCCCGCTCACGATAATCGAGTCGCTGCCATCGTGGCTGGGGCTGGTCACTCCGCGCCACAGCACGTTGCCGCCGGTGGTCCACGTGAGAGCCGGGGCGTCCAGCGCTTCTCCGATGGGCCGGCCGGCGTAGGCGGTGAGCGTGCGGTTTTGATTCATGACGACCGTGAGCGGATTGGTGAGGTCGGGCGCGCCGGAGCCACCGGAAGTCCAGCCGGAGAACGTGAGGCCGGGATCGGGCGTGGCGGTGAGTTCGACCGAGGTGCCCAGGGCGTAGAGGCCGCCGGCGGCGGCGGGGTTGGCGGTGATGGTGGCACCGGTGCCGGTGGTGGTGAGGCGGAGGGCGGCCGAGGCGGGATTGGCGGGGCCGGTGCCGTTTAGGAACTCGTCGAGATTGTTGGAGCCGTCGCCATCGGGATCGTCGGCCGTGCCGCGGCGGGCGGCGGCGATGCCGGCATCGATCAGGTATTGGGTGTAGGCATCGGGCGCGGGTGCGCCGGGGTCGGTGGCGGGCGTGGTGACGGTGGAG
>JAIFNK010000285.1 GCA_020047775.1 Akkermansia sp.
GTCCATCCAGCTCCGGTCCTTCCTGCTAGCTTGTCTTGTTTTCCCCACCGGTCTCACCGCCGATCCGGTGAAGCCGGTCATCGACGACACCCAGCCCGGTTGGCGTGCGATGACCGCGGAGGACTTCACCAAAGTCAACAGCGCCCCTGACACGTGGACCTGGAAAGACGATCTCATCGTTTGCAGCGGCCAACCGGTCAGCGTGATGCGGACGCAGAAGATCTATCGGAATTTCGAGCTGGTGGTCGAGTGGAGCCACCAACTGCCGGCCGGCAATTCGGGTGTCTTCATCTGGACCACCCCGGAATCCATCGGGAAACTCACCACCGCGGGCAAACCCGGCCTGCCCGATGGCATCGAAATTCAAATCCTCGACCACGCGTTCACCGACAAGATGAAAGCTGCGGGCAAAGCCACCGATTGGTTTGGCACGAACGGCGACGTCTTCCCGGTGCGGGTGAAAATGACGCCCTTTCCACCGATCTCACCGAACGGCGAGCGGAGTTTCCCCCGCAAACTACTCAGCAAAGGCCATGGCGAGTGGAACCACTACTACATCCGTGCGATCAACGGCGAGGTGCGACTCTGGGTGAATGGCGAAGAAGTCTCCGGCGGCACGGGCTGCGACCCCGCCGCCGGCTACATCTGTCTCGAAAGCGAAGGTTCACCCATCCATTTCCGCCGCCTGCGGATTCGGGAACTGCCTTGAGAGGGGAGCCTTGCGCCCCATATTGAACCGGGGATCGACGGGGAATAGATTCCACCGTTCATTTCTTTTCCATCAGATTCCATTGATCGTGCCACGTCACGAGGGGTTTGCCCTGCGTGTCAAATTCGAGCGGCAGCCAGACATGCCTCGAGTTCGCTAGATCCCATTTTTTCCAGCGGTCAAACATCGCAATGTAAGTGTCGGGCTGTCCGGCAACCTGCAGCACGAACGTGCTCTGGCCGCCGAAGGTGATCTCCGCATCTTTGCCCCGGCACGGATTCTCCAGTTCAGTCCAGGGGCCGAAGATGTTGTCCGCGACTGCGGATCGGGCGGCATTCGGATCCCAACCGGTGCAACCGGAGGCGATCAGGTAATACCTGCCTTTCCGTTTGAACACGGCGGGGGCCTCCATGGAGCGACCGGCGAAGATGCGCACGTATTTGCCCGCCGGCTTGAGATAGTCATCCGTCAACAGCGAGATATGCAAGGTGGCGTTGTTCTCCGAGGAGTAAATATGATAGGCCTTGGCGTCATCGTCCACGAACAGCGTCATGTCGCGAGCCATCTGGCCGCCCTTGGAATCGCTGGCAGGGACTTTCTTCGCGTTTGGAACCTTGTCCTGCTCCGCGGCGTTCTGCGGCGTGACGCCCGCGTTCGGGCGGAAGCTGCCGAGGTATTTGAACGGTCCGGCGGGCGTGTCGCTTACCGCGACGCCGGCTCTGGCAGCCTGATAGTCCGGGCTGTCCTGGTGCAGCCACATGACAAACTTCCTGGTGAGGGCATTATAGATGACCTTGGGGCGTTCGATCACGTTTTCACAAGCGAGGTCGTGATCAGGGTTCCTGGCATCCGACGGCAAGGCGATCCCTTCATTTTTTCAGTCGTAGAGGTTGGTGGAGGAGTAGCACGAGACCCCGCCGGCGAGGACCCGGGTGCCGCCCCAGCCCTTGTTCACGCCCGGTAGATAGGTCCGGCCTTCCTTCAATTCCCCGTGCCAGTAATAAACTCCCTCGTGGAAAAGCACCCCGCCGCCGTGGGCGTTGATGGGCTTGCCAGCGGTGTCAGACCACACCTCGCCGGGGCGGAATGCGGATTCGCCGGCTGCGATGGTGCATGGCGAGGATACCGCAAAAGAGGCCGCGCTCAAAATCGTAATCAGGTGTCTTGTGTTTGGTTTCATGGTGAGTGAATTGTCTGCCCGCGGGCATCAGCTTCCAGAAGTGTCCCGCGCAAGAAGTGAAACACATCGAAGTGCCACACCGCCAGCGTTTTCCATCCTCTTGCAGGTGGTGCAATCAACGCAAAGATCGGTGCGATGAGTCCTTTTCGGGATTTACCAATGGATTTATTTCGCCCTCTCGATGGTCAGGAGCGCGCTGTCGATGAGTTCAAGCGCGGTGCTGAAGCTTTCATCGACGTAGTAGAGTGCCCAGGCTTCCTTGCCGTCCCGGTCCTCGCGCCTGGGGTAGCCGCGCAGCTCCAACAGCTGGAAAGTCCGGGGGAGGCTGTTGTCGATCTCGACTGAGAACACCAATGAAGGCTGCTTGTCGCCCGGTTGGTTGATTTCGAGCAGCAGTTGATAGGGCGTGGAATCCTTTGGGTCTCCGGGAAGGATGTAGTCGGCGGGATCGAAGGAACCATTTGGCGTTGGCGAAGAGATGGCATCAACTTCGCCAAGTTCCGCGGCCTCGCGCTTGGCTTTCTCCCATCCGGCGTGTTTGAATGACCAATACGGCAGCTCCGGGGCGGCGGTGGGTGGCAGCAGCGTTTTGATATGATAGCCGCCTTGGTTTTCCAGCCAGATTGCGACGTGGGGCGGCGGACCGGTGGCGTGGGCCGGGCCGGTTTTCACTGTTAGACGCATCTTGTAATCCGGCGACGGGGCGTAATCGAAGACCATTTCGTCGTCGCGCATCTCGAAGCGTTCCATGGCCGGCCCGAGGTTGCCGCTCCAGCCGAGCACGGTTTTCACGGGCGCGGGTTGCCACCAGAAAAGCAGCGTGAGGGATGAGGTGATTGCAAGCGTGGCCCATAAGGACTTGCTGCGCAGGTAGCTGGTGAGCGGGCGGCTGTTGTTGATGACATGCAGACCGACCAAGGCGATAAATACAAAACCCATCAGCGCGTGCAGGCCGATGATGCCGATGGAGAACGGCTGGATGAAGGCAAGCACGCCGGTCACCGCGAGGACCAGGAAAGCCAGCGCGGTGAGCAACGAGATGCTGCGGCGGCGAAGCGTGCCGAGCCCGGGCTTTGTCTTGTTAGGCATCTCCCGGAATGATCGCGCCGTGGGTGCGGAGCAGGTCGTGGATTTCCTTGAGTGGCACCTCCAGCGGGGTGGTTCCCGATTTCGCGGCGAGTGCGGCGGCGGCCCCGGCCGCCTGGCCCATGGCCATGCACGAGGCTTGCACGCGCAGGCCGGAATTGGCCAGGCGGTCGCTGCTCACGCATCGTCCGGCGACGATGAGATTGCGGCTGCCCTTGGGAATCAGGGCGCGTAACGGCACAGTCGGCACGATCCCGGGCTTGAGCGGTTGGGGCTTTACTCCGTTTTTAGTGTGGAGGTCGACCGGGTAAAACGCATGACAAACGGCGTCGTCGAATTTTTTGCCGGAGCTGTAGTCGTTCACGGTGATCAGGGTTTCACCCTGGATGCGGTAACTTTCCCGGAAGCTGGTTTCCGGTTGCAGGTGCATGAGCCTGCCTTTTTTCTCGCGCAACATGGTAAGGATGGATTGCCGTCCGGTTAGGTTGGCGGTGGTCACGGTGCGCGAGTTGGTGGAATCCGCGCCATGGACGTAAAGCCGGTGGATTTGATTCCGTCCAGGTTCGTGGGCCTTGTCCATCATGAAGAGAAAGGATCCCGGCTGGCGCTCTTCCTCACGAAGCCGCGGGAGGTCTAACAATCCAACCACTTCCGCCCCGCCGGTGCAGTCGATGATTTGTTTGCAATTCACCCGGCGCCTGGTGCCGAATCCCACGCAATCGACCTGCCAGCCGTCGGTGGTCTTCGTCACCGCTTGCGGGAATTCGTAGTAGGCGATTTGCACGCCCGCCTTCCCGCATTTTTCCTCGGCGAGGATCGCGTGGAGAAACTGATTCGTGAAAACCTGGTTCTGATAGTGACGTTGCGGCACTTTGGAAAAATCAGGGAGGGTGCCGCCATCGAGCTCCACGCTCTCCTTGACCAGTTCCCAACCGATGCCGGCGATGACCTGCCTGCCCCAGGCGTCGAAGAGCCCGGGATATGCCACCCCGCCGGTGGTCATGGTGCCGCCGAGCTGGCTGTTGCGCTCGACGAGCAGGACGCTGGCACCGGCGCGGCCGGCCTGGATGGCGGCGATCGTTCCGGCGGTGCCGCCGCCGACCACGAGCACATCGACGCTTTGAGTGATTTCCGGCTCAGCGGAGTTGGGTGCGGGAGCCGCTTGGACTTCCGAAGTGGAGGCGATCCCGAGGCCCAAACCGGCGCTTCCCAAGAGAGAATGTTGCAGGAAATCCCTGCGGCTGCTTTTCATCTTCTTTGTCATTTCAACAGATGCTGGAAGTGTGGGCTGGCTGCGGACTCTTGCAAAGTGCGGATTTTCACTTCGCGGACACCGGGTAGTTTGCGCAGTTTCAAAGCGGCGTCCGGTCCGAGCACACAGGCGGCGGTGGCCAGCGGGTCGCTGAGTTTTGCCTCATCGGCGATCACGCTCACCGCGATGCGGCGCGTCAGGCCAAGACCGGTGGCGGGATCAAGGATGTGGGAATGCCTGATGCCATCGATGGTCACCGACTGATAGAGATCGCCAGACGTGGAAACGGCGGCGTTGGCGAGAGTGATTGTCTCGTCGGGTTTGGCGGGATCGAAGGTCTGCAGGGCCACGCGCCAACCGTCGCGTCCCGGTGGGGGATCGCCGAGCCGGATGTCGCCGCCGGCCGCGATCATCGCTTGTGGAATGCCGGCCGCGGCGAGCGATTCGAGCATCAGATCGGCGGTATATCCCTTGGCCACGCCACCGAGATCAAAGGCGATGTTAGGGCGCAGCAGCGTGATGGCGGGGGATGCGGGATCGAGGGTGAAGAGCCGCCAACCGCTCGCGGCACGGGCATCCCGGAGTTTCCCGGGATCGGGCAGGCGTCCCAGGTCGCGGGTCTCGCGCCAGAGTCTGGTGAGCGCGCCGAAGGTGGGATCAAACGCCCCGCCGGTGGCCTCCGCTATCCGCCGCGAGTGATCCAATATTTGATAGAGATGCGGCGATACTGGAACGGGTGAGTTTGCGGGTTTGGAGGCAAGCTGCGAGAGTTCGCTTTGCGGCAGGTAGTCGGAGGCGGCGGCATTTACCTCCGTGGCAATCGCGAACGCGGCTTCCGCAGCCTTTTCGGCGGTGGCGCGGTCAGTGGCATGGCAGACAATCGTGAATCGCGTGCCCATCAGCGGCCGCTCGAATCGAAATTTTTCCGCGGCGCACACGGTGGCCGCCTGCGTGGCGAGCGCGAACAACGAGAGGCGGACGAGCATCAGCATGGGGAAGGAGGGGCTGGCACACGGGATCAAGGCACGACCACCGGTCTATTCCGGGTGGTGGAAAATGTTAGAGTCGGTTCGCCGGCGAGCAGCGGTGCTTCACGGGGAATCCTGCCGATTCGACGAAGGAGACTCGTTTTTTCATGGGTGGAAACTCATGGGGCTTGCTTTCGATCGTCATTTTTTCAGTCGATCTGTCAACGATGTTGCCGGGTTGGGAGCATTGAAGGATTCGCGTTTCCCCCGACGGCATCTGGTGCGTCCAGCCGCTAAAGCCGGATGACGGGCGGACCCGTGATAGATGGGCCGCAAATTGAACGTTCTAGTCCCGTTGCGGACGGTGAAAACACCTGACAGGCAAGTCAACAAGGTGCATTCGCACTTCCATCCATGAAAAGATTACCCGTGCTCATTGCGGCGATTGGCTTCGCCAGTCAAATCCACTCTTTTGCCTCCCCACCGCCTTGGCCGGAGAAACGCGAGATCTGGTTCACCAAGCCCGCCGCGCAATGGAAACTCGGCCTGCCGGTGGGCAACGGCCGCCTCGGGGCGATGGTGGCGGGATCCTTTCCCAAGGAACGCATCCAGCTCAATGAAAACAGCATCTGGGCCAAGGAGCCGATGCTGCGCCATCCGGAAACGACCAAGGACCGGATCGCCGAAGTGCAAAAGCTGGTGGATGCAGGGAAATACAAGGAAGCGCATGATTTATACGCATCGAAGATCATCATGGCGGGTGCCCCGGAGATCGGTTCCTATCAGACGATGGGCGATCTGTGGATCGAGCACGTCGGCAAGGGAAAACCGGAATCCGCGGGATACCGGCGCGGCTTGGATATCGCCACCGGCCTGGTGACCGTCACCCTCCCCATGTCGGATGGTTCGGCGATCACCCAGGAGACGCTCTCCTCCGCGGTGGATGACTGCATCGCGATCCGGATTTCCACGACGGCGGCCGGGGGGCTCGACATCGACGTGGGCATGACGCACCCGCTGCCGAAAATCCGACCCGTCGTCAAGGGCGGCGATGAACTTCTGTTCGAGGGCCAGGCGCAGTACGACAAGGGCAAGGATCCCTATCTCGGCACAAAATTCTCGACGGTGCTGAAGGCAATGCCCGAGGGCGGCACGGTGACGGGCGGCGAGGGCGTGCTCAAGGTGCGCTCCGCCAAGGCGGTCACACTGCTGCTCACTTGTGCGACGGATTTCAATATGGCGCGCCCCCAGGAACCGCTCAAGGACGGTTGGCAAAAGAAGGCCGCTGACACGCTCGCCAAGGCGCAGGCCAAGCCGTGGGAAAAACTCCGCAAGGACTCGATGGCGGATGTTTCCTCGCTCATGCACCGCTGCGATGTCGATCTCGGACAAAGCCCGCCGGACTTGCGCGCGCTGCCTAACGACGAACGCCTCACCCGTTTCGATGGAACCCGGTCCGACCCGGATCTGATGGAGTTGTATTTCCAGTTCGGGCGCTACTTGCTGGTTTCCTCGTCGCGTGCCGGATCGCTTCCTAACAACCTACAGGGGATCTGGGCGGACAAGTTGCAGAACCCGTGGAACAGCGACTACCACCTGAACATCAACCTGCAGATGAATTACTGGCCTTCTGAGACGACGGGCCTTTCCGAGTGCCACAAGCCGGTATTCTGGTTGCTCGACATGCTGCGTGAGGAAGGCCGCAAGATGGCCGCAAGCTACGGGGCCAAAGGCTTTTGCACGCCCCACGCCTTGAATGTCTGGGGTAGGGCGGTTAGCAACTCCCGCCGTCCACAGTGGGCCGGATCTTTGATTTCCGCGCCCTGGCAAGTCATGGACGTGATGGAGCACCACCGCTTCACCGGCGATGCCGCGTTTCTCCGCGAAACCGGCTGGCCTATCCTCAAGGAAAGTTGCGAATTCGTCCAAAGCTGGGTAATCCGCGATCACAAGACCGGCAAGTGGGTGCCAAGGGCCGGTTGCTCCCATGAAATCGGGTTCAAATACACGGATGAAAACGGCAAGGAACAACTCTCGGAAATCGGCCCGGTCACCGCCTACGACCAGAGCATCATCTGGCAGATCATGAGCGATTATCTGGAGGCGGCGGCGGTTCTCGGCATCGATGATGATTTCACGAAATCCGTCAAGGCGACTCTGGCAGAATTGGAAACTCCCCGCATCGGCAAGGATGGAACCATCCTCGAATGGGGCGTCGAGGAAGCGGTGATCGCGGATCCCACCCACCGCCATCTTTCCCATCTGGTGGGACTGCATCCGGCCCGCCTGATCACCCCGCGCAAGACCCCGGAGTTGTTCGCCGCAGCGAAAAAATCACTCGTGAATCGTGGCATCACGGGTGCCGGCTGGGCGATGGCGTGGCGATCCTTGCAGTACGCGCGCCACGCCGACGGCGACACCGCGCTCAAGGCGCTCGACCTGTTGGCCGCCCGGCCTTCGCCTAACTTTTTCGGCGATGAAAGGTGCCAGCTGGACCAGAATTTCGGTCTCACCGCAGCGGTGGTCGAGATGTTGCTGCAAAGCCACGACGGTGCGGTGGACATGTTGCCGGCCCTGCCCAAGGACTGGTCGGCGGGCTCGGTCAAAGGCCTGGTCGCCCGCGGCGGCTTCGAGGTGGAAATGGAGTGGAAGGATGGAAAACTTGTGCAAGCGGCGATCCTGTCGCGCCTCGGTGGTCCGTTGAATGTCCGCCATGACGGGAAAACCCGCAGTTATGAAACGAAGAAGGGTGAGCGGATCCAGTTTACGCCATCGCGTTAGACAGGCTATCACGGATGGGTCCGGGTCGGCGAGCCATTCCCCCCTTGTCGATGGCATGGGATATTCATCCGTCTAACATGATAGCGGGGCTTCACCCCGCGCGTATCCGTACGCGCCAAAACCAGGTCCATTTTTCCAATCCATGAAAGCAAGCTCCATTCTTCCCGCCCTCGTTCTTCTGGGAGCGATCCACGCGTTCGGCGGTGAAGCCTCGTCAAGCCCGTCGTCGCTGCAACCGCTGCAACTCTGGTATGACAAACCCGCCGCAAACTGGAACGAGGCGCTGCCGCTGGGCAACGGCCGGCTCGGGGCGATGGTGTTCGGTAATCCCGCCAAGGAACGCTTTCAGCTCAACGAGGAAAGCCTGTGGGCCGGCTGCCCGATCCAGTCCTACCCGCCGGATTTCCTAAAACACCTCAACGAGGTGCGACGGTTGCTTTTCGCCGGCCACAATGCCGAGGCGCATGCCTACGGGGAACAGAACCTAACTGCCACCCCGACATCGTTCCGGTCCTACGAGCCGCTCGCCGACCTGTGGCTCGATTTCGGACGGGTGCCAACCATGGACGGCTACCGCAGGGAACTCGACCTCGCCGACGGCCTGGCCCGTGTCACTTTCCGCCAGGGAGACGCTACCATCACGCGCGAGGCGTTCATTTCCGCTCCGGACAACGTGCTGGCCGTGCGCGTGAAAACCGACCAACCCGGGACACTGGCATTCACCGTGAACCTGACCCGCGCGCGCAACGCCACGGTCACCGCCGCGGGCGACCAGCTTCACCTCGACGGGCAGATCGTGGACGTGGAAAAAAAGGATGGCGGCTTCGACGACAACGCGGGCGGCTCCGGCCCCGGCGGTCCGCACATGAAATTCGCCGGCCGCCTCCAAGTGCGGGTGGACCGCGGCAAGGTCACCGCGGCCGGCGATGGCTTGCGCATCGATGGTGCCGGCGAGGCCGTGATTTTGTTCACCGCCGCCACCGACTACAATCTCTCCAAGCTCGACTTCGACCGCGCCATCGACCCTGCGCGGACCAGTGCGGACATGCTCGCCAAGGCGGCCGGAAAACCGTGGCCGGAGTTGCTAGAGAGACACCTTGCGGAATACCGCGCCATGTTCAACCGGGTGTCCCTTCAACTCGACGGCACGGATGCCTCCCTGGAAAAACTACCGACCGGTGCACGGCTGGCGGCCCTCCGCAAGGGCGGCGACGATCCCGGGCTGGCGGCACTCTATTTTCAATATGGCCGCTACCTTCTCATGGGCAGTTCCCGGCGGCCCGCGCGTTTGCCGGCCAACCTGCAGGGCATCTGGAGCGACCGCATGTGGGCGGCGTGGGAGGCGGATTACCACCTCAACATCAATCTGCAGATGAATTACTGGCCCGCCGGTCCGGCCAATCTACCGGAAACCGTGGAACCGCTGATGGATTGGTTGGAGCTGCTCGCGTCGCGTGGCCGTGAATCCGCGCAACGGCTCTACGGTTCCGACGGCTGGGTGGCCTATCTCGCCACCAATCCGTTCGGCCGGGTCACCCCCAGTGCCTCCACTAAGCGTTCCCAGTTTCTCAACGGCGTGCTCGACCCGTTGTGCGGCGCATGGATGGCGGCGCAGTTGTTCGACTTCTATCAATTCAGCGGCGACCGCGCGTTTTTGGAACGGCTCTACCCGATCCTTCAGGGAGCCAGCGAGTTTGTGCTCGATACCCTGGTCACGGCACCGGACGGCACGCTGGTCATCGCCCCGTCCACGTCCCCGGAAAACCACTACATCGACCCCAAAACCAAGGGGAAAATCCGGATCACCGCCGGATCGGCCTATCACCAGAGTCTCGTGAAGGCGATCTTCGAGGCGACTGACCGCGCCGCCGCCATTCTCGCCACGGACCCCGCGATGCGGCGCAGGATCGCGGAGGCCACGGCCAAGCTGCCGAAGCTCAAGATCGGTGCCGACGGTCGCTTGATGGAATGGGCTGAACCCTATCAGGAGGTTGAGCCTGGCCACCGCCACATGTCACACCTGGTCGGCATGCACCCGTTCTACCAGATCACGCCCGCCACGCCGGATCTGTGGGCCGCCGCGCGCAAGTCGCTGGATTACCGCCTCGCCCACGGTGGCGGCGGCACCGGCTGGAGCCGCGCGTGGACCATCAACCAGTTCGCGACCTTTCGCGATGGTGAGGCGGCGCACGAGCACCTTCTGGCGCTGCTGCGCCGCAGCACGCTGCCCAACCTTTTCGACGTCTGCCCGCCGTTCCAGATCGACGGCAACTTCGGCGGCTGCGCGGGCATCGCCGAAATGCTGCTCCAAAGCCACCAACGGGTGACCCGGGAAGGCACGGATGCGGGGTTCCTGCTGGATCTGCTGCCCGCCCTGCCAAAAGCATGGCCCGGCGGCAGCGTCAAAGGGCTGCGCGCCCGCGGCGGCTTCGTGGTGGATATCGCGTGGCGCGACGGCAAGGTCACCGACTATCAGGTCCGTTCGGCAAAACCCCGCGATGTGACGGTGCGGGTGAATGGTGAAACCCAAAAGATTCAATCCATCCGACCATGAAACCGTGATCCGGCGCACCGCACCGGATCACCAAACAAACACACCAGATCACAAGACCTGCCCTGGGACTATCGTTAGCCTACACGCATCATGAATGATTCCCATCCGCTGAGTGCTGCCATCATCGCCGGCAAACGCAAGGACGTCCCCGAACTCGTGGAAGCCTGCATCACCGCGGGCGAAAGCGCGCAATCCATCGTGGAAAACCGACTGGTTCCCGCCATGGCGACGGTCGGCGAGAAGTTCAAAAACAACGAAATCTTCGTTCCCGAAATGCTCATCGCCGCCCGCGCGATGAAGGAGGCACTCAAAATCCTCGAACCCATGCTGGTCGAGGCCGGAGTCAAACCGGAGTTCAATGCCGTGATCGGCACGGTCGAGGGCGACCTGCACGACATTGGCAAAAACCTCGTCGCCATGATGTGGAAGGGCGCCAACATTGATGTCATCGA
>JAIFNK010000185.1 GCA_020047775.1 Akkermansia sp.
GCCGGGCTTTTCGCTGGAATGATGGTTCAAGCCAAAGCGGCTTTCTCAGGATTTTATGACACGGGGGTGGGGGGATTGCGAGGCATGGCTCTATTCAAGATTGACGTCTATCAATGCGTTGGATAGTTCATAGCACGAGCCAATTCAAAGCAAAGTGTGTTTTCTAATGATAAAACAACATTATCTTCAATCAGATTGTGGCAAGTGTCTAGCGGCAGGATGATTTGCACAATCACGCTCAAGGAAATTGATAGCACGCTACATTCCGCGCGTACGACACCCGATGGCCGCTTCACGATATTTCGTCAGGAAACTGCACTTAATGGCACGTATAATGACATAGTGCTGCTGTGGGACAATGCCTTGGACCGGACTGTGTCTTCAATGCCGCTCCCGCATAGCTGTGATTCGCAAGCATGCATTAGCGATGACGGGACATGGGCGATTGTGATGATTCGCGTCTGCCCGCTTCGCAAGGCATCATTGACAAGGTATTCATGCCGGAAGTGGCCTTGGCGGGATTGGCGGAAAATTACCACCTACTTCGAGAGTGAGGATCGGCATGTGTCGCAAATTGCACTCTGCGACGACAACTCAAAGCTTCTCGCCCGTGAGCACGGGGTCAAGGTCAGGGATGTAGCAACGGGAAGGCTACTCAGACAATTCCCGACCAGCCAAAGCTTTGGTTGTGAATCCCCAATCGAGACGTTTGATTGTTATCCATTCGCATTTCTCGGTGGTAATGATGGCAGTGTATCAGTGATTGATTGCGAGATAGGGAAGGAACTTTTCGTAGTTCCTGGTCCGTATGAGAGTGTTAAGTCGTTGGTTTTGTCCCAAGACAAGCTTCGATTGGTAGTCAATCGCGAGTGGGTGATTCACCATTTTTGGGACTATTACTTTCCCTCTGAAGATTGAGTCGAAGAACCGTAACACTAACCTAATTACCTAGGCATCAATTCTCGCACAACCGCAAGGCAGCCCCTTTTACGGCATTATCTTTTAGACATCGGCCGCACAAATATGAACAACTATTTAAATGAAATCAAGTCGATCACTTGTTATCTCAAGGCTGCTAAGGATTTGGCGTTTCATGAACAAATTGAAGCATTACTCCGCTTAAGACTTCCTGTGGAGGAAGCTGAGATGCGTGCTGGATGGATTCTTAAGGACATGGATGCAATCAGATGCATCGGCCGAAGGCGCTCTCCATCGGCCTTCGCCACCGACGTCGCCGTCTTGAAAACTTTGCGCAATGCCATGCATCGATGCAGCGGCCTTCCCTCATGCCCGGATCCTTTACCAAGTTCGGCACGGATCGAACGGCGCAGCTGTTTCGGGGAAACTCCAACTGCGGAAAACGCCTCCCGCACTTCCATAAAATCCGACTCCACCTGCCCTTCCATCGCCTGAAGCTCCGGGCTGCCATCTTTCAGCAACTCAGAAACCGAAACCTCCACCGCCTTGCAAACGCCCACCCAAAAGTGCGCGAGTTCGATCTCGGAAAATCCCGCGTGCGCGGCTTCCGCCTCGGCGAGGCTCCAACAAATGTCTATTGATGGTGAAATCATGGTCCCATGGGCTTGATAATGGGCAATCCAAATGATTCAGCCCGTTTGTAGTCGTCGATGACCTCGACCTTCGAGCCTTCGAGCTCTTTCTTGATGCCGCCGAAACGCTGCTTGGCGTTCTCCGCATCGGTGTAGCCGACGAAGACCATGATCTTGCCGCCGTCAGGAAGGGCTTCCTTGATCAGCTTGCCAGCCTCGACCCCGGCGGCGAAATTATCGGTGCCGATGTAGGCGACGCGCTTGCTGTCAGGCGCGTCGCTGTCGTGGCAGATGAGCAGAGTTTGTTCGGCGAGCTGGAGTCCTTGTTGCAGCCAGTCAAGGCAAGCGAGAGAATGGTGGCGGCGGATAGAATTCGAAGTGCTGGGAGTTTCATGATTTGGATTTTTGGTGAATCATTTGGATTGGCCGTAGTAAGCATCCGGGCCGTGTTTGCGGAGGAAATGTTTTTCCAACAGATGGGTCGGGGCGGGGGCCGCGGATGGATTGAGCGAGAGGGTCTTGAGGGCCATGTCTGCGACGATTTCAAGTGCGAGCGCGGTTTCCATCGCCTTGGCGGCGCTCGGTCCCCAGGCGAAAGGCCCGTGGTTGCGAACGAAGACGGCGGGCACGTTCAGCGGGTCCAGATCCGCGAAACGCTCGACGATGACCTTGCCGGTTTCCCATTCGTATTCGCCGCCGACTTCCTCGGGAGTCATCGTGCGGGTGACCGGGACAGAGCCGTAGAAATAGTCGCAATGGGTGGTGCCGAGGCAGGGCAAATCGATGCCCGCCTGGGCGAAGGCGACGGCGCTGCGCGAGTGCGTGTGGACGACGGAGCGGATGCCGGGGAAATTCAGATAGAGGTGCCGGTGGGTCGGCGTGTCGGACGACGGGCGGAAAATCCCTTCGATGACGTTTCCCTCATAATCGAGGATCACCATGTCATCGGCGGTTAGCGTTTCGTAATTCACACCGCTCGGCTTGATCGCGAAGACACGGCGACCAGGATCGGCGACGGAGACGTTGCCGAAGGTGAGATCTACCAGTCCGGTTTTCGGCAGGTCGAGGTTCGCCTTGAGGCATTCGTCTTTGAGGGATTGGTAGCTCATGGGTTTCAACCTTGGATGCCTTGGGCGAGGTGGAAATAGAGATCCTGCTGGCGGAGCTCGTTCTTATAAGAGCGGAGGCGGGTGTCCCCGTCGATCAGGCTGAACTCGATTTCCGCGATTTCCGAAAAATCCTCCAGATGCTCGATTGTTAGTGCGTAGGAAAGCACGGTGTGGTGCGAGCCGCCCGCGTAGATCCAGGCGGCGGTGGCGGTCTTGAGATCGGGAAGCGGTTTCCACAAGGTGCGGGCGACCGGGAGCTTCGGCAGCTCGTTTTGCGGCGCGACGCACTCGACCTCGTTGACGAGGAATCGGTGGCGGCTGCCGAGATCGATGATGGAACCGTTGACGGCCTTGCCCGCGGAGCAATCGAAGACCATGCGGCAGGGATCTTCCTTGCCGCCGATACCGAGCGGGTGGATTTCGATTTTAGGAATCTCCGAAGCGATGGACGGGCAGATTTCCAACATGTGCGCGCCGAGCACGAGCGGGTTCGCGGGGGCGAGGTGATAGGTATAGTCCTTCATGAAGGAAGTGGCGCCCTCGAGTCCGTCGGCCATGACTTTCATGATACGGACGAGCGTGGCGGTCTTCCAATCGCCCTCACCGGCGAATCCGTAGCCGTCTTCCATCAACCGTTGCACGGCGAGGCCGGGGAGTCGTTTCATGCCGTGGAGGTCTTCGAAGGTGGTGGTGAATGCGGTGAAGCCGCCTTCTTCTAGCAGCGCGCGGAGGCCGATTTCGATGGCCGCGGAATCGCGCAAGGATTGATGGCGGGCAGCATCTTTTTTAAGCTCGGGAGCGACGCGGTATTGTTCTTGATAGACCGCGCAGAGTGCGTCGGTCTGGAGCTCGGTGACGGCGTTGATTTTCGCGACGAGGTCGCCGATGCCGAAGGTGTTCACCTCCCAACCGAAACGGATCTGCGCGGAAACCTTGTCGCCTTCCGTGACCGAGACGTGACGCATGTTATCGCCGATTCTAGCAAGCTTGAGGTTGCGGGACGTGTGCCAACCGCGCGCGGCGCGGGCCCATGCCGCGAGGCGCTCGTGGACTTCCGGGTCCTGCCAATGGCCGACGACCGCCTTGCGAGGAAGGCGCAGGCGCGCGCCGATGTGACCGAACTCGCGGCCGCCGTGGGCGGTTTGGTTCAGGTTCATGAAATCCATGTCGATGGATTCCCACGGAATGTCGCGGTTGAACTGGGTGTGCAAATCGGCAAGCGGTCTGCGGAGGATTTGCAGGCCTTCGATCCACATCTTCGCCGGAGAAAACGTGTGCATCCAGGCGATGATGCCGATGCAGTTAGGTGCGGAGTTGGCGTCGATGGCGAACTGGGTGATCTCGGCGGAGGACTTGAGCACCGGCTTGAAAACGACCTTGTGCGGTAGTGAGGCGGAAGCGTTCAGGGCATCGACGACGACTTGCGCGTGTTCATCGACTTTTTGGAGGACTTCGGGTCCGTAAAGGTGCTGTGAGCCGGTGACGAACCAGATTTCAAGATGATCGAACTGATTGATGTCGGACATGAACTTAGCGGGATTGTTGGGCTTTGAGTGCGAGCAGGTCTTTCATGACGTGGCCGAGATCGGCCGACTTGGTGACGCCGCCGAAGGAGTCGTGGAGCTCGCGGTAGAGGGTGTAGGGTTGCTGATAGGCGGCTTGGTTTTCCGGGATCGGCTTGTAGGAAATTTCCTTGAGGCCGGTCATGGCGGCCTGGGCGGTTTTGAAATCCGGATGCGCTCCGGCGACCACGGCGGCCCCGATGGCGGAGCCGAGCGCGCAGGATTGGGACGAGCGGGAAAGTCGCATTTCGCAGCCGGTGACGTCGGCGTAGATCTGCATGAGCAGCGCGTTTTTCTCGGCGATGCCGCCGGAGCAGACGATGCGCTCGACCGGCACGCCGTATTCCTTGATGCGATCCACGATGGCGCGGGCTCCGAAGGCGGTCGCCTCGATGAGCGCACGATAGATTTCCGCCTTCGTGGTGTAGAGCGTCTGGCCGAGCAGCAGGCCGGTGAGGCTTTGATCGACGAGGATGGTGCGGTTGCCGTTGTTCCAGTCGAGCGCCAGCAAGCCGGATTGGCCGGGTTTCATGGCGGACGCGTCTTCGGTGAGTTTGCCGTGGAGGGCGGCATCGCCTAACACGCCTTCGACGAACCATTTGAAAATGTCACCGACCGCGGATTGGCCGGCCTCGATGCCGAAGTAGCCGGGCAGGATCGCGCCCTTGACGATGCCGCAGATGCCAGGGATGTCGGCGACCGTTTTTTCGGCGGAGACGACCGCGCAAGCGCAGGTGGAGGTGCCTATCACTTTGACCAACGTACCTTCGTCCACGCCGCAGCCGATCGCGCCGTAGTGGACGTCCATCTCGGCGATGGCGATAGGGATGCCGACGGTTAGACCGAGTTTTTCCGCCCAGGTGGGGCAGAGATTTCCGGCGATGGCGGAGGCGTCGTGGGCCTCGGTGAAAAGGCGGTCGCGGAGAGCGGCCAGCTTCGGATCGAGAACTGTGAGGAATTCCTTGTCGGGAAAGCCACCCCAGTCTTCGGCGTAGAGTGCTTTGTGGCCGGCCATGCAAACGCCGCGGCGGATGGCGAGCGGGTCTCTAACTCCGGCGAGCACGGCGGGAATGAAATCGGCGAGCTCGACCCAGGAGTAGGCGGCGTCGAACACGGCGGGATCTACCTTGAGGCAGTGCCAGATTTTCGCCCAGGACCACTCGGAGGAATAAGTGCCGCCGATTTTCGCGAGATATTGCGGACGGAGTTTGCGGGCGGCATCGGTGATGGCGGTGGCCTCGGGGATGCTGGTGTGGTCTTTCCAGAGCCAGCACTGGGCATTGAGATTTCCCGAGAATTTCGGATCGTAGGCGAGGGGGGCGTTGTTTTGATCGACCGGCAACGGGCTGGATCCCGTGCCGTCCATACCGAGGCCGACGACTTGATCGTTGGAGAACGAAGGCTCGGCAATGCGGGCGGCTTCCAAGGCGAGCAATGTCGCCTTTTCCAAGGCGAACACATAGTCGGCGGGGTTCTGTCTCGCTAGATGGTGATCCGAGGAATTGAGCAGGATCCCCTGATTTCCCGAGGGATAATCGACCACAGCAGTGCCGATTTCGCGGGCGTCGGCGCAATCGACGACCAAAGCGCGAGCGGAGTTGGTTCCGTAATCCAGACCGATGGTGAATGGCATGACGGTTGTTTAATGAAGTCACGAACGGAGCTCGGGAAGAATCGTGTCGTATGACAGTCATATTCAGTGCTGGACCCGGCGGAAATTCTGCGGAAAATCCGTGTCGATGTTGCAACCGGCGATGGCGGAAGTGGCCAAGGCGGCCGGGGTTTCCAAGAACACGGTGAGCCTGGCCTTGCGGGGAAGTCCGAGGGTTTCCGAGGCGACCCGCGGGCGAATCGAGGAGGTCGCGCGGGCGCTCGGCTACCGGCTGAATCCAACGGTGGCGCACTTGATGGCCGAACTCCGGCAAAACCGCTCGCCCGGCTATCAGGCGACTTTGGCGTTGATCAACGCCCATGAAAATCGCGACGCGTTTTCCAATCATCCGACGATCCCCGCGTATGTCACAGGCTGTCGGCAGCGCGCCAAGCAGCTCGGCTATCAACTCGATGACTTCTGGCTGCATGAGCCGCACATGCCGGTCGCGCGCTGGCTTTCGATTTTCCGGGCGCGAAACATCCGCGGCGCGGTGATCGTCGACCTGATGCGGCGCAACCGGCTACCCGCGCGTTTGACTCCGCTGTGGGATGAATTTCCGGCGCTGGTGACGGGAGTTAGGACTCGCGAACCGGCGCTTTCGTTCGCATGCAGCGACCATCACGCACTCGCGTTGATGGCGTTTGAAAAGGCGGCGGCGCTCGGCTACCGGCGGCCGGCTCTGGTTTTGGACGGGGTGATCGACGACTTGGTTGACGGGCGGTTCTCGGCGGGTTTCCTGATAGGTCAGAACCGTTTGATTCCTGCCGAACAGCGCACCCGGCCGTTTTACGAAGTCGCGGCTGCGAGAAACGACCGGATGGTGTTTTCCAAGTGGTTCGAGGAAAACCAACCCGATGTCATCTTCACGCTCTATCATGAAGTCGAGCGCTGGGTCCGTGATCTGGGTTTGCGGGTGCCGGAAGACGTCGGACTGATCCAATACGAGTGGCGGTCCGATCACGCCGCGTGGGCGGGTATGGACCAGCGCAACGACCGGGTGGGCGCGGCGGCGGTGGACATGCTCATTTCCATGGTCCACCACAACGAGCGCGGCATCCCCGCACATCCGCGGGCGACCTTGATCGGCAGTCATTGGGTCGATGGCATGACGGTAAAAAAGTCCTTGGTGCGAAGTAACTGAAAGTGGTGGGCAGGCTAAGTTGACATGACGGTGTGGACTGCCCCCACATGTCGGAACGGCCCGAAGGAATGGAGCACGCCTACCGACTGCTAGTAAATGGGGGCATTGCTCTCGGATTAACATCAAAGCGGTCAGGGTGATCTGGTTAACCTCCATCTGGTTTCGCATTTCAACATTTCCGGTGATGGCAACTGTTTCACAAATCCAGTTTGGCGGGCAACTCCCCGACGGTGGGTTTGTGGTGTGCGGCCACCCGTTTCAAGACGCCGCCGAGCAGGGTGCCGGTTTGGAGCGGGCGATGATTCGGGACCGTCAGATGGAGCGTTCCGTCCACGACGTGCTCGTCAGGCGGATGGCTGCGGGAATGTGGATCCGATGTGGGAGTGACTGAAAATCCAAACTCACGCTCACCGGGTTTTCTCCATCACACAAACCGGCGTTTGCCAGCCTTTGGGGTGGCTGGAGCTGAAGCCACCGCTTTCAAGAAAGAGGTATTCTTTGCCATTGATGGCTTTGACGCTCATTGCCAAGGCTTCTTTTTTATCGAGTGCCATCAGCGTGTTTGACGTCCAGATCCAATTGGGATTGTTGGTTTTTCCATTTGGCAGGAAGGAAATCCTATCCGCAGAGGATGCGAAGGGATTGTCGGCACGCGGCTTGGTGAATTCCGCGATTTCACGGACCAGGTCCACCACCTTCCACTCGCCACGGACGCGCGGGTCGTCGATGAACCTGCCGTTGTAGCGGTATTTTCCTTCGTTGGGAACTGTCACAGGCTCCGCGCTGTCCGGATCCTGCATTTCCTGCCACTCAGAGCTCATCATGGGAGCGCGGGAGATGGCGTTGAGGACTTCCTTCTGGCCGGCCGGAGGCATCTTCATCTCTTCGATCCATGCGCTCAGGTAGGCATTTTGCGGTTTGATGGCCGCAATACCAAGAAGCACCTTGCCGCCTGCGAATTCCGAGGCCAGCGCCTTGTCGATGAAGAAGCCGCGGGGATTGCCACGAAGGCGGCCGCCGAAGCCGCCCTGCTGGTGCACCGGCCTGCCATTGATATATACCGTGACCGGTCCGCCGGCTTTCGAATGGATGTTCCCGCCGAGCAGCACCCGGTAGCGGTGATCCGGCTTGAACGGAGGAAGCAAAATGGTGCTGCGCATCAGCAGCACGTCCTTTTCCCACAGGGTGTTGGGAGGCTCTCCGCATCCGCAGAAGTTGCCTTTGCAGCGCCATTCCACCGGCATCGCTTTGCCATCGGTATTTGCAAAGGGAGCGAGGCCGCGTTTCCACTTGGCCCTGGTGGGGTTGAAGTCGGGGGCAAACCACTGCTCCATGTCTTTGGGAAGTTTCCCGGCGAGCATCGCCTGGTTTGCGCCTTGCCTGACTATCGCCGCTTTCTCGGCCGCGGCCGCCGCCTTTGCACGCAATTCCTCGTAGGTATTTTTTCTGCCATCAACATCCGCCTGGGTCTTTGGGGTCTTGTTTTTCACCAATGCCGCCAACGCCGTTTCGACATCCGCCGTGGCCTTTTGAAGCGCCGCGGCATACTTGGCGGCCTCGGCCTCGGCCTTGGCCGTCCTACCGGACGACTGTTGAAGCTCGCCGATGTAGAAATTGGCGTTGCTGTTCTGGTTTTTCACCACATCTGGCGCGTCATAGCTGTAATAATCCCAACGGATGTTGTCGCGCTCCGGGCCAAACACGTGCCAGTCGTAATCCTTGATGCCGATTTCGTGATACAAGCTCACCAAGTCATCCAAGGCACCGACGGCGAACTGTGCCATTTTCCATTTTTCCTGCACGGTAGCCCATCTCGTCTCATCAAGAATGGCATCCATGTTATCACCGAGATATTCGGGTATGACATCCTCACGGATGATTGTGGGCATCAATTTGGTAAGATCAGGGCCGAAGGTCTTGAAGTCCTCTTTGAAATACAGGTGTTTGTAGGGCAAGGCCTCGTCAGGCATGATTTTCCGGCCGACTCTGAAAAGATCGTCGAATCCTCCCGGAAACTTGGTGACGGCGGCGGCCAAATCACCTTGCAGGTAAGGAATGGCATTCTGCATGTCCGCGCCTCCGGGCGCGCTCAGTTTTGCAGGGAATCGCTCATAAGCACTAAGAAATGATTCCTTGGCGATTTTCTGCACGGCAGACGAGGCTTGGGACAGATCGGTGGCGATTTTTGGAATCGGTGACACCGCGGCCCCAACGGTGTTATAGGCTGCGACATTCGCAATCGCAGGAACGATTGTCGCGCAGAGTTTGTGATCCGTTGCCAATGGGGCCAGCGCGGTCATGGCCGCGCGTTGCATCCACCATTCATCATGATCGAGCCATCCGAGCAGGGCATTCACGCTGGGTTCGATGCGCTCGGGTTTTGTTAGTGAGAGCGCCATCATCGCGTTTTGCACCACCCACCATGACTCGTTTGGATCGGCGATCATTTTCGACAGTTGGCCGGCCATTTCCTTGTTCACCCGCTCGCCGGAAATGTTGGGGGCATTGGCGCAAAGCGCGCTGATACCCACCTCGCGGACGCGCGGGTCGGGATCCTTGAGCAGGACCGGGATCAGGCTGTCCCGTTCCAATTCACGAATGCGCTGTGCGGCTCCCTGCCGCACGTTGTGGTCCGGATGCCTTGCATAAAGAAGCAGGACCTCATCTTTGACATGCTCCTGCATGATCTTGCGGATGATGGGCCAGGAGGCGTCCGTCGCCAGTTTTTCCGCATCCACATCCATCACCTTGCCATTGCCGTCCGGAGCTGGTGCCAGCGAATAGAACGCATCGTCGGCGGCAGTGCCCCAAGGCCGTGCGGGCAGTTGGTATTTTTTGCTGAATTTGGAGGGAGGGGCCCCCGCCATGCGCAATGTCTTGCGCGGGACGGTATAGGTCATGGCGTATCCGCTGCCCCACATTTCATTGTCGTATCTCCTGCTGTAGTCGGTGTCGCGAAGCACGGTCATCGCGCCGTTGAAGCGGCGCGAGAGATCAAGGTGCCACGTGCGGTTGTCCATGAACTCGCGGAATTTCGTCGGCTTTTTGTCATACATGAGGCTCATTGCCGAACTGCGCCAGACTTCACCGATGCCGCCGCCGGTGTGCCCGTGCAGCATCCATGAGGTGGAATAGAAACCCTTGACGGCGCAGGCGTCGCGGGCCTTGGCATAGATGGAGTCCTCGCCTTCGGGCGTGAGTGATGCTGCGGCGGCCATGGCGAATGCAAGGCCTCCGACTTTTCCATTGTCCACGAATCCGCCTTCCGGCATGCTATCGCCGTAGGGCACGTTGCCGCGCCCTGCATAGCGGAAGAAATGTCTGAGGGCGGTGAGCAACGTGTATTCATCCACATCCACCCCGCACTCTTTGGCGAGCATGAGGAACTTCACGCAGTGGACGCCGGCCGCGTTCATGTGGCCGTATTTGAAATTCACGATCGTCCGATGGTTCCATGCGCCGTTATACATCAGGCGGGCCGCCTGGTCGGCGATTTTCTTGATGAGCGGCAGCACCGACTCATCTCCCGTTCTCAGGTAATATTCGCAATACGCGGGAGCCCCGTAACCGATGGCCCACGGAATCGTTTGGGACTTCTCTTGGTCCTTGGTGGCATCAACCGCTTGTTTGACCCATCTGCGCGCGACCTCGAGATCCTTTTCCTCGCCAGTCGAGAGCAGGAACAAGAGACCTTGGTCATGACCAAGGGCGCCCACCGGGTTGCCATTATTGGCAAGAAAATCCGCCACGCCGCGGACAATCTTGTCAGACTTCGGGCAGTTGAGCGGCCAGGTATCGCTGTATGCA
>JAIFNK010000035.1 GCA_020047775.1 Akkermansia sp.
TATTTATACATAATATTTTTGTTACTCGGTTATTGTAAAGCCCCATGTTATTCATCCATATTTAGTAGTTACAGCAGTCGTGCTATTGTAACTCACATATTCAAGTGTAGCTTCCCAGGTTAGTGGGTTACTAAAAAGTGTGAGATAATAATATAGGCGTCGGGGATCATCATGGAAGTAGTTTGCCGCGGCGTTGCCAAAGGTGTCATAAAATGGATTGGGTGCATTAGAGTTATCAATAAAGGTTCTCGATGCTCCACGATCATTGGTTGTGACAGTCTGTATCCAATGGTAAGCTGTATCTTGTTGCGGACCTGGAGTTCCGCTCATAGTTATGTCTATAACGGATCCACCTTCTATGCCAAAGTCTTTAGATATGTAAGAAGTAATATTTAGCACCCCTGCAAGACTTGCGCCAGCTTGGGCTGCAACATTGGTTGTTGTGTGCGCGGTGATCGTGAATGTTTTACCACGATAGGTGGCTGTGGTAGTTGGCAGGGTCGGTGTTGTTGCGCCAGTTACAGTAAATAGTCCTTCATAGTCAAAGCTGTTGGTCGGACAGGGTTGATAAGCCACGCTATTCGCTCCGTCCGGAAACCCGCTCGGATCTTCCGAAGTCCATCTCGCAACTTCCGGATTGTAACTTCGGTATTTGAAAGCATAGCTGCCGGTTGACGCGAGATAAGGCTTGCCGGTATAGAATGCCGTCTGTTCGCTACCATAGCCTTGGCTGGTGGATTCTGACGCCTTTTCAGCCCGCCATTCGGCGAGTTGCTTTTCGTTTTTAAACTCCGGGAGGGGAGCTTTGAATTCCGCGAAGGCGGTGCTGGTCAGGGACGCCACGAGGGCGATTGTCAGTTTGTATTTCATTTTTGTTTTATGTGTTTAGGTTCTTCATTGGAGATTATGGAAGAGTGAACCGCAGAGGCGCGGAGGTCGCAAAGGAGCGCAGAGGAGATGAATGCTGATGGTTTTTTGGTTATAGATTACCTTAGGCTTTCAGGCGGAATGAATTCCGCGCTCCAATTTTCAGGCTCTGCCTTCCTTTGCGACCTTTGCGGCTTTGCGGTTAGTCTTAATCGATGTTCACCGCTTTGTTGGCGGTAGTTGGTTGGTGGTGGGAACGGGATTGGTTGGCGAGGGTGGGGCGTCAGTTCCGAGTGAGCCGCCGCTGGATGTGGCTTTGAGGGGCTGGCCGAAGGAGGTGAGGCGGGAGAAGTTCACGCCTGCGAGGCCGACGGTGGCGAGGGTGGTGCCAAGCAGGTCGTTGAGGTGGTAGGTGAGTTCCTCCGGCTTGCCGACGGGGTGGGAGGCGATGGGGATGCCGCCGCTGGGGTGGGACTCGATGATGTAGATCGTGTCGTTCCGCTTGAGGAGGGCGAGGCCATCCCAGAGGAAGGATTCGGAACCGGGAGAGGAAGAGATTGATGATTGAGGATTTTGGATTGTTGATTTTTGATTGGAGGAGGAAGAGATGGAGGCGAGCTGGCCGTCGGGCCAGTAGGTGTGGGTGGCGGTGGTGCCGTCGGGGAGGGTGAGGGTGGTAAGTTTGTCGAGCCAGCCGTAGGTGTTCTGTGGCTGGGGGCCGGTGCCGAGCATGCGGCCGGCGCGGTCGTAGGTGTAGGCGAGACTGCTTTTGGCGAGTTTTTCCAGGGCTTCCGGGCTCTTGGGCAATGCCGCGACGGTCTGGACGGTGGCGGGGCCGAGATCAAGGGATTTTACGAGTTGGTTCGCCGCATTGTAGGTCATGGCGGTGAGCTGGCCATTCAGCAGCTTGGTCCGCATGTTGCCCGCCAGATCGTAGGTGTAGGCTTCGAGGACGGTTTGGTCCTGATCGTCGATGACCTTGAGCAACTGGCCGCTGGGGTCGTATTCGTAGCGCAAGGTCTGGCCGTTCCAGCTGCGGCGGGTGAGTTGGTCCGCAGCGTCCCACTCGTAGACGAGTTCCAGAGGGGAGGTGAGCTTGCCGCCCTGAAAGGTCATGTGACCGAGGTGGCCGCTGGAGTCGTAGCCGATGTCCACGGTGAGACCCGGCTTGCCGTTTTTCGGGAGGCCGTAGGTTTTCTGAACGGGTCTGCCGGTAAGGTCGTAGCGGTAACTGATGGCGGGGATGCCATTGGTAAGGATGCCGGTGAGATGGCCCTCCGGATCGTAGGTTTGCTCGGTCTGCTGGAAGGCCACGTATTCGGTGGGTTTCACCGGATCAGTCACCAGCCTGGAAATCATCAGTCCGGTGCGCTGGCCGCGGCGGTTGTAGCGGTAACTGAGCAGGTTTTCCTCTTTCCCGCAGACGGCGCGGGTGGCGGTAAGCTGGCCTTGTTCGTTGTAACTGGACTCGAAGGTGGTGTCCGGTCCGGTGGCGGAAACCGGGCGGCCGTCCTTGTCGTAGGCATAATCCAGTTTCTGGCCGCCGTCGTAGTCGATGCTGCCGAGCGGGCCGCCCTTGTCATAAGTGTGGCGGATGACTTGCTCGCCATTGGCGCGTTCCAGGAGTTTCCCTGTCTTGGGATCGTATTTCCAAGTCTGGTTGCCGCCCATGGAGTTCAGTTGTTTGACCATGCGTCCGGCGGCGTCGAATTCGAAACGGATCTTGTTGCCATTGCCGTCGATCTGGGCGATCCGCCGGTCCGAGGAATCGTATTCGTATCGGGTGACGGAGCCATTCGGAGCGATCTGGGCGGTGAGATTGCCCCGAGCGTCCCGCTCGACCCGGGAAAGCCGGTTGAGGGAATCCTTTTCCCCGACCACGCGGTGGAATTCATCGCGCACCAGTTCTTTGAACACTTTGCCATTACGCTTGATTTGCGCCACTTGTCCATCTGCATCGTAATCCACCTCGGTCTTTGAGCCGTCCGCTGCGATCTGGGATTTCACCCGGCCGTTTTCATCGTATGCCACGCTCTGCTTGCGGCCTGCGGAGGAAACCGAGTTCATCCGGCCGAAGTCGTCGTAGGTGTAGGAAACCTTGTCTCCGAAGGGATTGGTAACAGAAGCGAGCTCCCCACGGGCGGTGTAGGTGTAGCGGGTGAGGTCGCCGTTACGGTCCTTTGCTCCGATGACCTTGCCGTCGTCGCCGTAGGCGTATTCCGCGATGATCTCGGACTTGCGGCGGTTTCCCCGGCGGACCCGCAGCGGCTTGGGCTCCCAGTCAAGACGCTTGGAGGGGCGGAACTTCGGATCGTAGTCGAAATAGGTGCTGACGCCCTTGTCATCCACCGTCTCGGTGAGCAGGCCGGTTTTCCGGTCGTAGCGATACTCGACCATGAGCTTGCCGTTTTCCTCCACCCGGCGGAGCTTGCCGTCGTATTTCTGGCCGGGGGAGCGGTAGTAATAATTCTTCTGCTGGGCGGCATCCCGCTGGGTGGTGACGATGCCGCGTGACTCCGAATAGTCCATCTTCTCGACGAGACCGCTGCGATGGGTGACTGTGATATCCGCCGGATTCCATTGTTTTTTGTCCTTCCCCAAGCGCCCGTATGCGTAGGATCTGTCCCGGTCCGCGAGGAGCCAGTAGTTCGCAGTCTGTTTCTTGGCGGCGAATTCATCCGCCAGCGTGCCAGCCGGTAACGGATTCACAAACGCGGTCTTGAACTCTTCGATCCGGTTGGGGTCTTCCGTATTGCCGGTTCCCGCTTTGGCCAGCAATCCGCTATCAGGGTGATAGAGAAATTTCGCAGTTTCTCCGACTGGCGGATCCCATGCGGTCAGGCGCTCGACCGTGCCGTCCTTGACGTAGGCGAAGCGATGCAACTGCCCGTCGAGCTTGAAACTGCTGAGTCGCTTGTCCTCGCCGTAGAGCGCGACCAGCACGAGCCGCCGGGAATTGCTGGGAATGTCGAGAAACTGGACTCCCAGCAGCCGGCCGCTCTGCCACTCGAACTCCAGCATCCGCCGGCTGGGAGAAACCACGCCCACCAGCTTGCCCTTGCTGTAATGGTATTCCCAGCCCTCCTCGTTCGTCACGGTCTGCTTGGTGGGAGACACCTCGGCCTTCCACGCGCGGTCCGCGCTGCGGTATTCACTGTTGCGGTCGGGTTTCTGCACCAGTGCAACCTGCGCTCCGGAGGGCATGCTCCATAACAGAACTCCTTTGCCCACCGGCAGGATCATTGATTCCAACTGCGGGCAGAACCAGCAACTGCCGAACAATCCCTCCTTGTTCCGCGTCGTCAGATAGACGAGTTGCAAAGGAAAATTGAACTCCGGGGACGCGTTCACGCCGCCCAATGGATACTGGACCATCCAGCCACCGGATTGCAGCGCCCTTCCCGCAGTGGGCAGGCTGAAAGTCCACGACGGCGCGGCTGCTTCAAGGTGGAGACCGACCGTCGACAAAAACAGCAAGATACCGGCTAACAAACCCTTGCGGGAAACTGCGTGAAAGTGTGATATTCTATTCGGTTGATCAGGACCAAGTCACAAACCAAACCGTTTGATGTGAATTTTCATGGATGGAGGAGAATCCGAAATGTGTCTAATAGAGCCAACTGCTCTCTTCCGAGAACTATCACATGAAAACCCACGGCCTACCAAGTAACGAAGATCCATAGAGTGACAATATCGTCAGTGATGACAAGTTCCTCGCATCGCCCGACAGGATGTCGGGCGGAAACAGTCGACAGGCTAGCGACGCTTCTCATCTTCAGACACCCTCTGAGGGAAGCCGGGGCGCTTATAGCACCGTGCCGAGCATCGCGACCGCCGTGTCGAATCACCTGCGGTGGAGAGCAAGGCGAGGATCTCCTTTGGAATCATCGCCAGTGGCTCATCCGGCGACTTCGATGGCGATCTTCCGCGCCTTCAGCGCCTCGGCGATGGCGGCCTCCGCTTGAAGCAGGGAGTAGGCCGCGACGAGGATGGCGTCAGCCGCCTGTTGCTCGGTTTGGTCGGCGTGTTTTTCCAGCTTCGCGATTTCGCGGTCGGTTTTCCAATCCTCGTATTTGGAAACCGCGTGGGCGGCTTCTTCTTCGAGTAACAGCTTGATCCGGTGGGTCGCGTGCTCGGCTTGCTCGCGCTTGGCTTCGATTTTCCCCAGCGTTTCCTTGAGCCCGGTTTCCAAGGCGGCCACACCGGTTTCGGACGAGGTCGTCAGGTGGTGCACGGCCTTCGCCAGACTGGCTTCGGCGGATTTGATTTCCCCTTCCAGGGTTTTGCGGAATTGTTCGAGTCGTTCGTTCATGGCGTTGGTGTCGGTTGGTGGGTTTTACAATGGCTCAGCCGCGGCGGATTTTCGAGCCTTCGAAGAGAATCATCATCCGGTAAACCCGCTTTTCCCGGGTCTCGATCCTGCCTGTCGTTAGATCGAAGCGCTCGGGCACCTCCTGCCGGTGGATGTCCACACTCGCCCGGAATCCGCGCTCGGAGAAGATGTCGATGAGGATCGCGATGGCCACCGGATCGACGAACAACGGGTCCTCCGAATTGATCATCGCCCTGCCGCTGACGGCGTAGCGCTTGATGATGGGCATCATTTTCACCTGAATGAAATCGACGACCGCCCGGAGCAGCTCCGGATGCTCGACCTGATAGCCGTCCAGCCGGTTGACGAGTTCCTGGCGGGCCTCGCGGACGAGCTCGTCGGCCAGCGGGATCAGCCGGAGGATGTCGTAGGTGCGCGGGTCGAGCTCGAGCGAGCTCTGATAGGCGAGCTCCCGGATGATGTTCTGCTGGACGACATCGATCGGCGCCTGGGCGTTGATGAAATGGTAGTGGAAGATCTGTTTGAGCGAGACGAGCGCGTCGTAGGTCTTCTCCTTGAAGGTGCGGTAACGGTTGCGGGCGAGGTCGGGATCGAAGTCGGTGTTGCGCTCTTCCTCGAGTTCGCCAACGCCTGATTCACGGACCTCGGCGTTGTGCACCAGCGTTTCCCGACCGCGCTTGAGCTGGCGGTTGATGCTCTCCGCCTCATCCACGAAGAGCACCATGATGTGGAATGTCGGCTGCCGGAAGTGGTGGGCCTGCGGGGTGTTGGAAAACTCGCGGCGCAGCGAAATCATCTCGTCATAGAACATCTTGAGGCACTCGACCTGCACGTTGGTGCGGGGGAATCCGTCGAGCACCGCGCTGTCGCGGAATTGCGGCTTCATCAGCGCGCGCAGCAGCAGGCGGAGGACCTCCTCGTCGCCGACCATGCCGCCGTCGGCCTTGATTTTTTTCGCCTCCGGCGAGTTGAGCAGCTCGCTGATGACGATGGGTGGCGAGGTGATGCCACGGATCTTGCGGATGAAGGCGGTGTTCGTCCCCTTGCCGGAACCCGGCGCGCCGCCCAGCAAAATGAGTTCCTTCGGGAAATGGAGGTTTTCCCGGCCGACGTCATTTTCCAGCTCGTCCCACACCCGTTTGAAGATCAATTGGGCGTCTTTGATCTCAAGATCGGCGGCCGGTGGCTGGGAGCTGGGTTGGGTTGTTTTCACGACACCGGAAATTACACAGGATCGACGGGCGGCGGTCGAGAGCGGCGCGCAAGAATCTCGCCGGACTCACGGTTTGCCCAAGGTGAGGCCAAGCGGCGAGGGCGAAAGCTCGTCCGCGCCGGCATTCCGCAGGGAGGAAATCGTCGCTGTCGGATCGAACCGGTTGAGCGGCAGCATCGCGTAGCCCGCGCCGATGTCCACGCCGTCGCTGGTCCGCATTTCGAAATGCAGGTGCGCCGGATAATAGCCGTTCGCCGTGCCCACGGTGCCGACTTTTCCGCCGCGCGGCACGAGCGCGCCGATCGCGACATCGATGCGGTTCAAGTGCGCATACATCGAGTGCAGCGGTCGGCCATCCGCGGCGGCGTGGGCGATGACGACAAGTTTCCCCCAGCCCGGCGATGGCTCCCCGGCGTAAATGACCAGCCCGTCCGCCGTGCAGAAAACCGGGTCTCCCAAGTCGGTGTTCATTCCGCCGATGCCGTTGAGATCGTCGCCGGTGTGGTGGCCGCCGCGCCTGGCGTTCATTTCCCAGAATTTCTGCGCATTATAGACCAGCCCGGCGTGGTCCGATCCCATGGGCGGATCAAACCGCAATGCCCGCGGGATTTGCGCGGTCTGCCAGGCGGAGAGGAAATGAAAGCGATGGTCCGGCTCGCCGTTGGCCGGCATCGCCAGCGGTGAATCCGCGTCGATCTCCGCCGGCGGGAGTTTCAGATAGAATCCCACGGCCCCCGCCACTGCGGCGATGACGAGGAGGATCAGAAGTTTCGACGGGCGCACCTGCACGGCGCGGATACTGGGATTTTCCGGGAAACATTCAAGAACCCGGTTTCCACATCGCGTGAGAATCCATTGATGTTGTCGATCCCGTCGCGTTAAGGCAGAAGTCGGGCGAATGGAGGCACACCCGCTGAGTTCCGAACTCCCGAAGCCGAGTCACCCGCACCGCAGGCTGTTTTACTGGGGCATCGGTTTCTGGATTCTGGCGTGGATCGTGACGGTTTGCAGTTATCAGGAGGTTGAACTGAACGTGAGAGGTTTCAAACGCGTGACCCTGGGCGTCGGCCTTGGCTCCATCATTTGCCAAGTGGATGATCGTATTGCGACTTCCACCAAGATCGGCGCGACTGATCACATATTTCTTTGGTCGAAAGGGATCATGGAGCAGATCCGGCAAGGTCCCGGGATCATGGGCATTCTGGCAAACAGCGGCTGGAGACAACGAGCTGGCACCACTTATATTTCATTTCCCATCGCCGGGTTTCTCTGGCTTTGGCTCGCCGCAGGATGGGCCGCTGAGATCCCGTACCGACGGCTTGCGAGAGTGATAGTGGACGGAAACTCCATGGTGGCTCCTTACTCGCGGCGGCGCTTGATCGCACTGACGGTGGCACTGACGGCGCTCGGAGTGACGGTGCCCTATCTTGCCACACGGGCACGACAAGCCAGTGACAAGGCGGGGTGTCTTCTCAACGTGAGGAACATCCAGCAGGCAGTCCGGGGCTGGTCTGGCATGCGGAGCGTTAGCACCGGCGAGCCCATCGTGTGGGGCGATCTCATCGGAGCCCGGAAATTTCTTCCGCCGGATAGCGGCAAATGTCCCTCAGGCGGGGATTACCAACTCTCTCCCCTCAATCCAAAGATCGGCGAACTCGCCGCACGCTGCCCGCATCCCGAGCACCAGCGTTATATCCTCAGCAAGGACACGTCCGACTGGTGAACACAGGCAGGAAGGACAAAATGAGCTTTAAATCTAGCAAAATCATTCCAACAATTCCCTTCATGGAGACCACCGACGATCTGCGCCAAATCGCCGAAGCTCACCACGCATCGCCCGGTGCCCTGGCGGAAGCGGAAGCCTCGCTGGCGAGCGCCGACCGGCATCCCCGCCGCAGCCATTGGCGGATCGCGCTTTATTTGGCGGCGCTGCTGGTGTCCTTGCCGGTGCTGGTTCACTCGGCCCGGCAGTTGAGGCAATTCGCCGGCACCCACCATTTTTCCCCAACGACCGTTAGGCGCGATCTTCCCTTCATCCATCCCACGCGCCATTTCACGACCCAACAAAAGCTGATTCTCTTCGGCGACGAGCGTGCAACCAACGAGGCCGAGCGCTGGAAACCACTCTGGCAGAGCGAACCGGCGAATCCGTCCTACTTCATGGAATACGCGGCGGCCTACTTCCGCGTCCACCAGACGCTCTCGCCAGAAATCCTCGAAGCTGCCGACCGCATTGATCCGGACAACGCCTGGTATTCCGCCATCCAGGCATCAGCGATGGCGAAGAAGGCGGTGAAAAAACAATCGCCCGGCTACGACGCCCGCAAGCGAGGTGAGAAGACCACCTACAAAGTGACCGACGAAAAGGAGTTCGCCAGCGCGCTTGCGCTTTTCCGCAAGGCGATCCGCTACCCATGGCTTACCCAACATCAGGTGGAACTTCAGAAACAACGATTCGCGCTGCTTCCCGAGCGCAGGGATTTTGTCAGCCAGTTTCCCGCGCAGGTTTTCGCGGCTTCTCAAAACTGCGCGCTCATTGATCTCCGCTGGCTGGTCGATGCGATTTCCGTGCAAGCCGGACGCTGTGCGGAGCGCAAGGACATCGCCGGATTCCAACAGCTCGTGGCGGACTGGCGATGGCTCGTCCGGGCCACCGCGCAGGACGGCGTCTCGCTGCTCGATGTGTTGGTGGCCAAGGCGTTGTTCACCATGCCCCTCAGGGAATTCAGCGACGCGGCGAAGGCGCTCGGGCTTGAAGAGGATGCGGAAAAATTCGCCAGCCTCTATCAACAGAACGAGGAGCGGAAAAAATTCCGGGACGACGAAGTCTCGGCGCTTGTTGAGACCAAATCGTCGATCATGACCTGGCTCACGTCGATGGCGGGCAGAAGACAAGCCGATGCGCCGCCGCCCATCACCGAAGCGGACCTCCGCCCTGGACGTTATGCCGACCACGCGTTGTTCGGTCGGGCACATGCCTTGGCGTCGTGGGCGGTCCTCGGCATTTGCGCCGGACTCGCGGCACTCGGCAGCTCACGTGGAGACAAGGCGGTTGTCCATCTTTCCAAGCGGCTCCAGGATTTGCTCCGCTGGAACGACTGGGTCCGGATTCTCCTCGGGGGCTTGGTGATTCCGGTGCTGTGGTATTTCGCCATCACCCGCCTCACCCCGTTTTCGGCGCGCGAGTGGAGCATGAGACCGTCGGGATTTCTCCTGCCCGCCGCGCAACTCGGGTCGCTAACGATTCTGATGCTGGTGGCCTCCGCCGTGATCGCATCGGGTCGGCTGGCAACACGTGCCGGATTTCTCGGACTGAATCCCCGCCTGCCGTGGCTGGGTTGGATCGCGGTGATCTCGGCGGCGCTGGCGATTCCGCTGGTAGGGGCGTTGCCGGTGATCCGGCCACTGGGCAACATGCTGTTTTTCACCGGTTGCACGCTGAGCGGCCTGGCACTGCTTTGGTGGGTCTGGGGTCTTGCCTGCCACGCCCTCGGCAAGCCGCGGGATGGATCGCTCCGCCGCGCCACGCTGGCGCGGATGATGGTCCCGGCATGGATTTTCGGCATGTTGGTTTTCGCCCTGCTGATGCCCGTCCACTACGCGGAGGAACGCCACTGGATCCAGCAGGACCGCCTGCTGGAAATCCCCGCCGAGTCGCCCGCCACGACCCGCTACGAGCGGGATCTCACCGAGGTTCTCCGCAAGGAACTGATGGGAAAGCTGATAAAGCTGGATTAGGGCGAATCCCGCCTTTCCATCTTTGACAATCCGCTGCCACCACGACAGTTTCCCCCCGGAATTCTCCGCAAATCAAATCTTATGGCCTACGATCTCATTGTCATCGGTGGCGGCCCTGCCGGCTACGTCGCCGCCATCCGCGCTGCCCAACTTGGAAAAAAAGTCGCGTGTGTCGAAGCCGACCGCGCCGGCGGCACCTGCCTCAACTGGGGCTGCATCCCGACCAAGGCCCTGCTCAAAAACGCCGAGGTCTATCACATGCTCACCCACAAGGCGGCTGAGTTCGGATTGAAAATCGAAGGTCTTTCCTACGACTGGTCCGCCGTGGTCGGCCGCTCGCGCAAGGTTTCCGACCGCCTCGCCGGCGGCATCGAGTATCTCCTGAAAAAGAACGGCATCGATTACGTCCGCGGCTTCGGCTCGGTCGAAGGCACCGGAAAAGTCGGCGTCGTCGGTAACGACGGCTCTCGCAATCTCCTCGAAACCAAGGACATCCTCATCGCCACCGGCTGCAAATCCCGCGGCCTGCCCGGCCTCCCATTCAATGGCAAATCCGTCATCGGCTCCAAGGAGGCGATGAACCTCGCCCAGCAGCCCAAGGAAATGCTCATTAT
>JAIFNK010000124.1 GCA_020047775.1 Akkermansia sp.
TCAACACCCAATACGCCGCCGGCGCGGGTGCTGGCAAATACGTCTTCCTCCGCCTGAGCAGCGACAGCGTGTCCACCTCTACCCAACGTTACACCCTGACCTCCGCCAACAGCGGCGCGGCCGGATCGCCGGACACCCGACCGCAGATCATCTATAACCTGCCGACAGGTTTCACGCGCCCGTTCATCTGGGTGCGGGATGTGGAAAAAGCCGGCATCCTCGCCAAAATCTCCGGCAACACCTGGGCCACGAGTGTCTATAATGGCATGATTTCGCGGGTGGCCGCCGACGTCGCGAGCCACCAATCCAACCGCGATTCATTCCTCCGCCAGCTACCGGTGGACTGGACGCTCGCCACACCCAAGTTCAAAACGATTCCCGCCTACTCGGAAAGCTCCGTGCGTTTCCCGGCCGAAGCCAAGTTCAACGACGGCGTGGATTGTGCGGTCCTCTATTATTTAACTGGCGACGGCAAATACGCCCGCCTCGCGGCGGATGTCCTGCACAACGCGATAAAAACCTTGTTGCCGGTCGCCCCCTCCACCAGCACCGGCAATGGCGGCTGGATCTTCCAGACGGATTTCCTCAAGGAAGCGCGGGTGACTGGCACGCAGTTGCCCATCATCTACGATTTCCTCCAGTCCTGGCTGCTCACCAACCAGGTCTATGACGTGCAGACCGCGGGCATGGTGAATTTCAACACCACCAACGCACAGAGCGTGTTCCGCACGCTCTATCAGCTGGTGCGCGATCACGGGCAAAAGGAATCCAACTGGTCGGCTTTGATGTCCACTTGCATGTTGAATAACCTGCTGGCGCTGGACAACGCAACGGAACGGAACACCGCCCTGCAGATTTACCTCACCACCGGCACGTCCCGGCAAGCCTCGCTGGACTACGATTACCGCAATTATATCAAGACAGGCGACATCTGGCCTGAGTCGCTGCAATACTCCGGTGCCGTGGGTTCGATTCGCACCTCCCACATGGTGCTGCTGGAGCGGGTGGATCCCAACCTCAACCTGTTCAATCCTTACCCGAATCTTCCCCTGAGTCTTCCCCGCATCAGCTATCTGCGCTACCCGAATGGCGAACAGGTGATGTTCGGAGACGGCGGTCGCCCAGGCACCACCGGGGCGTTTTCCGACTACGAAATGGTCTATCAACACGCGCTGGCCCGCGGCCGCACGGACCTCACCTCGTTCTTCGGCTCGCTGATCAACGGCGGCATCGCGGCAGGCCATTACAATCGTTCCTCATTGAGCAACTACAGCAGCCTGGGCCAGCATGACGAGCCGCTCCAACTGCTCTGGCAGGCAGCTACACTGTCGGAACCCTCGGTGACGCCCACGCTGCCGCGCACGGACACGCTGCCCTTCGCGGGCATCTCGTTGCAGCGCAATCCGGCACCGGCGAACAACTCCACCCACGGCCTGATGGGCTTCGTCGGCGGCGCGGCCCATGTCCACAGTCACGCCAGCGGCATGAGCATGGAGCTCTTCGGAGTGGGCGAGGTGATGGGCGCGAAGACGGGGACCGAGAGCTATGGCACCACCATCAACGAAAACTATTACCGGCTGTTCGCCTCCAACAACACCATCATCGTCAACGGCGCGTCGCGCGGTGATGGTGGCTGGGGGGACTTTGGCATCAACACGGTGCAGAACGTGGCCATGGAGCCACAGCCGTTTGCGGCCGCCGTTTCACCGAGTTATTCCTTCACCTGCAGCTCCTTCGTCGATGACAAGGGAACCCAGGCGGAAGGCACCCAGCAGCGCACGCTGGCGCTTGTCCGCACCTCGCCGACCACCGGCTACTATGTCGATGTGTTCCGTTCCAAATCCACCGTCACCAACCGCACGGTGACAACACTCAACGGAAACGTCACCAACCAATACCACGACTATATCTATCGGAATATCGGCGAGACCGCCGTGGACCTTCGTGCGGACGGGGTGACGCTGCCGCTCACCAGCCAGCCCGACCGTTTTCAAAACGACATCGGCGACGCCAACGAGCAGCCGGGCTGGCGCTACTTTACCAACACCACCGTATCCTATCCGACCAGCCAGTCGGTGAAGGCCCAGTTCGTGGCGACGGTATCCGGTATCGCCCGCTACATGGACATGCACATGCCCGCCGTGGCCAGCCGCGAATATGCCAAGGTGACCAGCCCGGCCATCCTGGAAGCCCCGAGTCCCTATAATTCCAAGTTGGCCCCTGCTCTGGTGGTCCGTCAGACTGGCGAAGCATGGAACAAGGCTTTCGCCATGGTCTTTGAGCCGCACTTCGGCAGCACCGGCGGCACCATCCATAACGTGACCCAACTGCTGCGCAGCGGGATCGTGGCCGGTGTGAAGGTGGAAAGCAGCGTCGCGGGAAAAAATCTCGTGCATTACATCCTTTCCAATCCCGGCGCGGCGGAAACCTACACCGACGCCTCTATCGGTCTGTCATTCACCGGGCGCTTCGGAATCGCTTCCGACAATGGCGACGGCACGACGACGCTTTATCTCGGTTCCGGTTCTTCCCTGTCCTTTCGCGGCAATTCGGTGACAACCGCCAACGGAAGCAGCTCGGGAGCGGAAGTCCGTTTCGTGCCCGGCCAGACTCCTGTCGTCACCTCCAATACGCCGGTGAATGTGGTTTCCGCGCCTCCGCCGGCGGCTGCCACCTGGGTTCCCACGGCCGGCGGCACCGGTTTTGACTGGACCAACACCGCCAACTGGAACCCGGCGACGACCCCTAACACCGTTGGTGGCATCGCCTCGATGAACACCAACATCACCGGCGATCAAACGGTGAACCTCAACGCGCCCGTCACCCTTGGCGAACTGGTCGCCGGCGATAGCAGTGGAAGCCAGAACACCTCACTGCAGCAGGGCACCGGCGGCTCACTGGTCTTCGACCAGACCGACGCCGGGATGGCCTATCTGACGCGCACCGCCGGCGGGACCGGCACCGTCACCTTCGGAAACAATCTCAACATCACGCTCAATGACAACCTGACCGTCAGACTCGCCAGCGGCTCCGCCAGCTCCACAACGGTCATCGCGGGAACTCTGGCAGGTTCCGGCAAGAACCTGACCAAGGAGGGTGCCACCCTGACCTTGTCTCTTGCCGGGGCCAACACCTACTCCGGCGCAACCCGGATCCTCGGTGGAGTCCTGAGCCTGGATCACACCATGGCTTTGCAAAACACCGCGCTGGACACCCTCAACAGCGTCGCCGGGGACGCTACTAACGGACTCAGGACCACGCAGACAGCCCTAACCCTCGGTGGTCTCACCGGCGATAAAAACCTCGCCTCGGTCTTCACCACCAGCTCCGGCGGTTATTCAGGCGTGACTGCTCTAACGCTCAATCCTGGAACAGGAGCCGCACCCAACTACTCCGGCGTCATCGCCAATGGAGCCGCCACCATGACTCTCACCAAGGCCGGCCCGGGCACCCAGATCCTCTCCGGGAGCAACACCTACACCGGCAGCACCACGATCGTCACCGGCGCTGGCACGCTCGAAATCGGCGGAACCGGCAAGCTCGGCAATGGCACCTATGCCGGAGCCATCGCCATCGGTAGCGGCTCGATTTTCAGATACAACAGCAGCGCCGCCCAGACACTCAGTGGTGCCATCAGCGGAGCGGGATCGATCATCAAGGGCACCAACACCAGCACCTTGACCCTCAGCGGCGCAAACACCTCCTTCACCGGCTCCGTCACGGTCAACTCCGGCACGATCAGCCTGGGCCACGCCAATGCCTTGAGCAGCGCAAGCGCGATCACGCTTGCCAATGCCACCGCGCTGAAGACGTCCGTTCAAAATGCCACCCTCGCCGCACCGATCACCCTGAGCGGCACGCCGGCGATCCACGCTCCCGATTTCGGCAGTGGCAGCACCATCTCCACCTTGACCCTTGCGGGACCCATGTCCGGCTCGGGCAACCTAACCTTCAGCTCCACCTCCACCGTCGCCTCGAACTCCAACCAAACCATCCGACTGAACGCGCAGAGCAGTTATACCGGAAGCACGACTCTTAATCCTGCCGACAACGATGCCAATCTCATCGTCAAGCTCGGCATCACCAACGCCCTGCCCGTGACGACGGTTCTCTCGCTTGGTGGAGTCGCCGGCGGCGGGACCGGCCGCGATGCGCAACTCGATCTCAACGGATTCAGCCAGACGCTCGGCGGTTTGCAGAACACCGCGGTTTCCCTGAGAAACCAGCAGATCATCAACTCTTCCACCGCCGCCGCGCTCACGATCAGCAACTCCTCCAACCACACCTTTTCCGGCACGATCAATGGTGCCAATCTCAGTCTGGTCAAATCAGGCCCAGGCACGCAGACCCTCTCGGGCACCAACAACTACTCCGGCACCACCACCATCAACGAGGGCAAGCTGCTGGGAGTCGTGGGTGGAAATTGTGTGAACTCCCCGGTGACCCTCGCCAACGCGCTGGCGACTTACGGCGTCTCCATCGCCAACAATACCAAAACCTGGACCTGTGCCGCCCTGACCACCAGCGCCGCCGGAAAATTGGAATTCGACTTCGGCTCCATCCTGCCAGGTTCGGTTAGCCCGCTGACCATCACGGGACTGGCCAATTTTTCCACCACGCCCACGGTGCGCGTCGTCGTGAGCACCGGTCTCGCGCCGGGCACCTATCCGCTGATGACGTGGGGCTCTGTTTCCGGGACCACCCCGACGGTGCTGTCCGTCGTGAAACCGGATGGCAGCAACGCTGTGGCTGACGGAACCGCGGCCAGTATCAGCGTGACAGGCAACACGCTCAATCTGGTGATCACCACCACTGCCTCCCTTCTCACCAAGGCCAACAACACCAACAACCTCAACCTGGGCACCAGCTGGGTCGGCGGCGTGCCACCGGGTTTGGCCACCACCGCCCGATGGGGAAACGGGGTCACATCGGCCAACACCACCGTGCTCGGCGCTAATGTGACATGGGCTGGCATCACCATCGTGGATCCCACCGGCTTGGTGACCATCAATGCGGGCAACACCCTCACCCTCGGAGCCAATGCCAATGACATCAACATGAGCGCCGCCACGGCCAACCTGACCGTGAATTGCCCGCTCGTTCTGGGCGACGCCAACGTCTGGAATGTGGCCACCGGACGCACATTGACCATCGGTGGCGTCGTCTCCAGTTCCTTCCCCATCACCAAACAAGGTGGCGGCACGGCGATCCTCTCCGGGGTCAACACCTACACCGGAGACACCACCATCTCCGCCGACTCCGGCACCCTTGAAATCAGCGGAACCGGCAAGCTCGGCAATGGCACTTATGCCGGCGCCATCGACATCGGCAGCGGCTCGACATTCAAATACAGCAGCACCGCCGCCCAGACCCTCAGCGGTGCCATCAGCGGATCGGGAGCGATCCTTAAAAACACCGGCACCAGCATCCTCACCCTCAGCGGACCGAACACTTCCTTCACCGGCCCTGTCACGGTGAATACCGGCACGCTCAACCTCGGGCACACCGACGCTCTTGGGGATGCCAGTACCATCTCGATCGCGGGTGGTGCCACGCTTTCCACCCAACTCACCGGCTTGTCCATCAACCCGCCGATCACCCTGGGAAGCGCCGCCACGAACTCCACGATCTCCTTCAGCCGGAACACCTCGAACGGAGGCACGCTCACCGTGAACAGCCTCATCAGCGGAGCCGCCAATCTGATCTTCACCACTCCCGACGTGCCCAGCGGGGGCACCACACAAACCGTGCTCCTCGGCTCGTCGAACACCTACCCCGGCAAAACCACCATCACCACCGGAAACAACAACAACTCCACCACCATCAAGGCCGGAGTCGCCAACTCCCTCCCGGTCACCACCGTGCTCACCTTGAACGGCGGCAGCGGCGCGGGTTCCGGACGGACGGTGAGTTTTGAAATGAACGGCTTCGACCAAACCCTCGCCGGCCTGACCAACAGTATCAGCACACTCACCGCGAGATTCCAGAGGATCACTAACACGTCACCCGATCTGGCGATTCTGACCATCGATAACACCGCGGACTTCACCTTCGGCGGCGCGGGCGTTTCCTCGACCTTCAATGGCAATACGATCAACCCGACGGCCCAGATCACCGGTAATCTCGAACTGAACAAGATGGGAACCGGCAAATTCACCCTCGCTCCCGGCTCGGGCAACACGTTCAACGGAGCCACCACGGTTCTTGCCGGCATTCTCAGTGTCGGCCACCCCACCTCCCTGCAAAACAGCCCGCTCGACACACTCAACAGCGTGATAGGCGATGCCGCCAACGGCCTGCAAACCACCGTCACCACCCTCACCCTCGGTGGCCTTCTCGGTGACAAAAACCTCGCCTCCGTCTTCACCACCACCTCCGGCGGTTATTCGGGCGTCACGGCGGTCACGCTCAACGCCGGTGCCTCCACCACTCACGAATTCTCCGGCGTCATCGCCAATGGAGCCGCCGGCATGACCCTCACCAAGACCGGTCCGGGCACCCAGATCCTCTCCGGGGCTAACACCTACACCGGCCTGACCAATATCACCGAGGGCGTCATGAAACTAACCGGTGACCGCCCGGTTGCCAATGTCATGGCCGGCCTCAACGTCGGCGGGACCACCTCTCCGCTCCTCAACATCGCCGGCGACGTTAGAATTGGCGGAGCGGGTTTGGGACTGCGGGTGGGTTACAACAGCGGAACGGGCACCGTCCATCAGACGGCGGGCACCGTTTCGTTCACCACCGGCGACCTGCTCCTGGTCGGCAACCAGGCGGCCGGCACCTACAACTTGAGCGGCGGAAGCATCGTCACGACGCAATCCGTGGCCACCCGCGGCCTCATCCTCGGAGTGAACACCGGCAGCAACGGCACCTTCAACATCAGCGGCGGCGTGCTCGACCTCGCCACCAACTCCGCCTTGTTAGCCGTCGGGCGTTCCGACACCGCCGCGAACAACACCGCAGTCACCTATCAGCAAACCGGCGGCACGGCCACGGTCGGAACCCTCACGATCGGCGGTGCTGCCACCGGATCATCGGGTGTGGTCGCCAGCTTCAGCGTCGCCAGCGGTTCCTTCGCGGCGGACAACTTCCCGCTCCTCGCCGCAGGCGACGCCAATACCGCGACGATCACGATCAGTGGCACTGCGGAAATCACCCTGCCCGCCTTCCCGACCCAGCGCGGCGCGGGTTCCACCGCGACCCTGCATTTCGACGGCGGCACCCTCAAGCCGCTTGCCGCCAGCGCGGCCTACCTCGGCGGCCTCACCAACGCCTTCATCAAAGAAGGCGGTGCCACCTTCGACACCACCCACGGCAGCATCACCATCAGCCAGGCCCTGCTAACGGATACCGTTTCCATCGGCGGCGGCCTGACCAAGGATGGACCCAACGTTCTCACCCTCACCGGGACGAACACCTACACCGGCGATACCACCGTGAACGGCGGCACGCTCAGTTTGGGAACCATCAACTCCGGCAACGAGCTCTCCACGGTCACCCTCGCCGCCAGTGGCGCCCTCTTGAAACTCAGCTTCTCCGGCACCGACACCGTGGCCAGGCTCTTCATCGGCACCGACCAGAAGCCTGCCGGCCAATACGGCCACAGCAGCACCGGCGCGACCAACGCCGGCCTCGGCGTGGGAACCATGGACGCCTTTTTCGCTCCCGGCACCGGCACGCTCACCGTCACCGGCAGCGCCCCGTTGATCGATTACGCGGCGTGGAAAGCGGCCAACGCCCCGACCGGCACCGCAAGTGACGACTTCGACGGCGACGGCGTGGCCAACGCCGTCGAATTCGTGCTCGGAGGCACCAGCGGCACCCGCGATCTCAACCTGCTTCCCACCCTTTCCACCGTGGGCGGAAACCTCGTCTTCAGCTTCGTCCGCGACCAGGCATCCATCGACGGCAGCACTGCGCTTGAAATCCAAACGGGCGAAAACCTCGTCGACTGGACTAACAACTACCCGGTACCGGACACCGCCGCGGCAAACACCCCCGGAGTTTCCGTGCAGAAGAATCTACCGGCCGCGGGTCAGGACACCGTGGTACTCACCCTCCCACTCGCCGGCTTGACGAAATTCGCCCGCCTCAAGGTCACGCCATGACCGCATCGCGTGCCTCATCTAGACTTCGCCAGAATCTCCAGTAGGTTTGAATACCTCCTCTTAAGTCCCAGCCATTCCGATGAATTTCCAAGCAACCCATCTTCCGGTAACATCCCGGATGAGCACCTCAGTCTCCGGTGCCGACAAGCGAATGACGGCCCTCACCATGCTGGCGGCGCTGCTTGCCCTTGGTGCCTCCCCTGCGCAAGCCGCTACGAGGTATTGGGATGGTGGAATCGTTGACATCGCGGCCAACGGTGATGGTACCAGCGACGGCGTCAATGGCACCTGGAACACCACCCTCAAGAATTGGGATCAAGGCAATGGTCTGGCCCATGTGGCATGGGGGAATGGCGGCAACACGGCCGAAATCAACGGCGCGTCGCAAACCCTCACGCTCGGCGCGAACATCATCCTTGGAGGGATCGTTCAGAAGTCGGGTGGAACCTCGGTCGTCATCGCGGGTGGCAGCGGCCCCTACACACTCACGTTGGGCATCACCGGATCCAATACCTTCCTGGCGGCAGCCGACACCACCACGGGTAGAACCTTGACGGTGAACGCGGTGATTGCAGGTCCAGCCGGCAGAAATCTCGTTCTGGCCGGCCCTGCCACCTCCGACACCGGCACCATCAATCTTGGAGGCGCCAACACCTTCAGCGGCGGCACCAGCTTCAGCGCCGGTGCCACCGGCGGCGCCCGCGTTTACCTCAAGAACCGGTTCGCGCTCCAGAACAGCACCGTGACCCTGAGCTCGGACGCCAATCTGATCTTTGACGACGGCGTTTCCGCAGATGCATTCACCTTCGGCGGCCTGGCCGCCAGCAGCGCCGGCACCGGCTCCAACCTCGCCCTGCGGAACGACGTGAGCGATCCCATCGCACTAACCGTCGGCGGCAACAACAGCAGCACCACTTACAAGGGTGTGCTCAGCGCGGGCGGTTCGCTGATCAAGGCTGGCAGCGGCACTCTCACTCTCGGCGGAGCAAATACCTATACCGGCACCACCACGGTGAGCGCCGGCACCCTGCAGGTGGACGGCAGCACCACCAGCCCGACCACCGTCAACAGCGGGGCGACTCTGGCAGGAAACGGGACGGTGAACGCAGCCGTCACGGTGGCCGCCGGTGGCTCGGTCACGGCCGGCAACAGCAACCTCACCGTTTCCAACCTGACCTTCAGCGGCACGGCCACCCTCAAGGTGGGCACCCTGTCCGGCTACACCAGCGTGGCCGCCCTCAAGGTGAACAGCGCTCTAACCGTCAGCGGCGGAGCAGGGGCGGTGACGCTTAACCTGCCGACAGCGCTCGGATTCAATGGCACCTTCCATTTGCTTCAATTCGGCAGCGGCCCTGCGAATACCAACGGTTTCACGCTCGGCACCGTTCCCACGCTCGCCTGGAACCAGACCGGCGCATTGCAGGTCAATGGAAACTATCTGGACTATGTGATCACCGCCGTCGGCGACACGACGCCGCCAACCTTGGCGAGCACCGTCCCGGCCAACAATGCCACGAACGTGTTAGCCGATGCCAACCTCGTGGCGACCTTTGACGAGACGCTCGTCAAAGGCAGCGGCAACATCGAATTGCGCCGGATCAGCGATGACGGATTGGTGGAATCGTTCAACGTGACCTCATCTCCACGGCTGACGTTCAGCACCGCGCAGTGGGTCATCGATCCGACCAACAACCTGCCCACGGACCAGAGTTATTACGTGCTGATCCCCGCCGGCGCGATCAAGGATACATCGGGCAACAACTATCCCGGAATCACCAGCAACACGGGCTGGAAATTCACCGTGCCCGCACCGACGGTGCTCTACACGGATACCGGCAGCCCGGCGAATCCGTTGTGGAGCACAATTCTACCCACGTTGAATGTTGAGTCCAATGATCCCGGCCCGGTGTACGGTTCGGACATCGACGTCAACAACGCCGCCGTCGAGGTCGGGCTCTACGGCAACCGTCCGATTTCGATCCCCTCGCAGAAAATCCATGTCGCGTGCCACACCGGCACCACGGATTTCGCGAATTTCACCCGCTGGTTTCAGACCGACGGGAAGACGCATGTCCTCCGGGTGTTTGTGAACGACGAGAATACCGCCACCACGCGGGAAGGCATCTCCTCGCACACCGAGGCTTTCATGGGCGGTGGCTGGAATGAAACCGATAACATGACCTACGAGTGGACGGCCCGTTATACCATCGCCCGACTTGAAGCCGACTCGAATTCGATATCCCTCTTTCAACTGAAGAACACGGATAATGACTGGGCGGTTTCGCTCGGGATGAACCGCAACGGTTCCCTGACCGTGAACAACCGGCGCGGCACCGACGTGACCGTCACCAATGCCGATGGCAGTGCGAAGAATTTCAAAGGCGGCGGCTTCGATGTCCGCGTGCTCGACGACGGTCTGAACTACAAGTTGTGGATTGATGGCGTTTTGTATGCCTCCGACAGCTACTCCCGGCCCACCGGGGCCACCAGCTTCCGCTGGGGCATGTATTTCGGTGCTGGCAACCTTAGCCCTCCGGCTGATCACAACATCATTCTGGTCAGCGGCGCGCAGGTGAAATCCTGGCCAGGCAATCTGGACACCGCCACCGCGACCATCACCAAAGCCAACAACTCCACGAATCTGGATAGCGG
>JAIFNK010000113.1 GCA_020047775.1 Akkermansia sp.
ATGCTGAGGAGTAATTAGTTAGCTCGCGGCTACTTAGTGTTTGTTAATGGTAATTAGCTGTCATTGGTTGACTTCGAGTAGAGACCCCGTGTCGTGCGTAGATCGTGTTGATTTCGGTTCGGACTTGTGTCAGTCCCCAGTCACTAATATCTGCTAGTGTGAAACCGATCTGATTCCCTGCCAAGGCAGAATTGGTCATGTCCACGCCGGAGCTGGTGGGGGGAGGAAGTGCACCTGCCTCCAGAGGGATAGCACGAAGAACCCCTGCGGATGGGCTCTCATTCCTCATTCTTTGCTTTTCAAACTCTGAATCGGCATCGGTCGGCACTTGCTTCGCGTTCTCAATACTTCTGAATCTTTCCAGATTACTGGATTGACTCTCACCCGGTGAATCGGTCTCGCGCCGTATTCTGCCCGCATCCTCGATGTTCTTGGATCTTTCCAAATTGCTGGATTGTCTCTCACCTGGCGAATCAGCATCGGTCGGCACTCGCGCCGCGTTTTCGATACGCCTTAGTCGTTCATTCTCGTCAATAGCTCGTATCCTTGCTTGTTCTGACTCTCTAGAGATACGTTGCACCCGTTCTTCCGCAATACGATCGGCATTCTCTTGCCTCTCTTGTTCTGCCTGTTGTTCTGTCTCCGCCGCGACTTGTTGCCTCTCTGCCTCTTGCTCACGGGCCAGTTTTGCAACTCGCTCATTGAAGGATTTAGCCTCGGCAATTCCATATTTCCCGCCTTTTATGCCGGCTACTGTCATGCAAGCGATCCAAACGCACGCAACCGCGGACTTGAGGTAGGTTCTTGATTGCTGCTGTAATTCCATCTCAGGGCTGTCCACATTCTCAATGGTGATTGCCAAAGGCTTTGGCATGTATTTGACCGCGGGATTCCTGGAAAAAAGAGCCGCAAGACCGGCCCCGACGCCCGCGCACAATGCTGGCACGAACAGATCGAGCCAAACACCAAATGGCGCTCCTTGCCAGTATGCCGAGACGAAAAAAAACGCACCGCTCGCCCACCCAAGAAGAGCGAGAAATGCCACGTACTGTTTTTTGAGCAGATCGTTGAGTTCATTCCAGAACTCAAGTGGTTGCCTGCACGAGATCTCGAATTCATTTAAATCAAGTTGCTGCACGTATCCTTTAAGCACCTCGATCTTTTCTTGGATTTCCCTCCCTAAATAACTCCGGCGACTGATGCTGCCGTCCATGTTGGTGGCAAGACCAGCGTCCGATGCCCTTTTGTGTTCAAGTCTAATTTGGCTCTCCAGAGAAGCGTACTCCCGATGATTAGCGGCAAGCTGAGCCTTCTCTGCTGCGTAGCTTTCCTTGAAGGAATTCCGCTCCTCCTCGGACAGCCACCATCCGTTCTCGATCGTGTCGGAATCCTTGCGCAGCCTGTGAGACAAATAGACATGCTGCAAATACCTGAATAGAAGGAAAAGCGGCAAAACGGCCGCCGCAAGCAGGGCAGCCATAATCGCCAGAAAAGCGATGATCCCGATCACTCCACCGGCCTGCTCAGATTTCGTTTTTTTTGCCATGATTGTTTCCGAGTTTTTTGTTGGTTCCTGATGATTTGAGTTTCCCGAGGGACGACGTGATTTTTTCTGCCGGGGCAAGTGTCGAGTGACGCATGTTTTTTGTCAGAAAAAGTCCAGTCCCCGGCAACCCGACCGTTCCTCTGAAATTGGATTTCCCGAGCGTAAGGCGGAATCCCTGCCAGCCGATGCTCAATGAAATGCCCCACTTGAAAATGTTCAGCCAGAGCACACCCGGGATTAGGGGAATGCGCCGGTAAAACCGAACGAGTGGTAGCTTGGGAAGATTCAAGGACATTTGAAAATCATCGGAAGAGCATCTATAACCCTTGGTTGGTAGGTGAAGGAACGATTGCGATTTCCATCCCAATCGAAGTCGCCACCTCTAAAAGGCGATTGATCAGTTCGCCGAACTCCTCGTCGAATCGAGTACCGTCAAATCTGATCTGCCGCAGAACTTCGTCGCCCCAGTTTTGGATACGCCAATGCCGCCATGCCGGCCAGCGACCACTGCTGAAAGGATCCAACTCGAAAACTGTTTTGAAACAACTGGCCAGCACTTCGGTGTCCCCGGCTCGGACGCCAAATGGAACGGAGGGGTCTATCAACTCAAACCCGTAGTAGCAATTCGCGTAGTCCGGCGAATCAAACGAAACCACCGCATGCACGTTGCAAAGCGTGAGGGCATTCGTGGAGAACTTGAATCCGTCATATTTTTCACAACTGCCCATCGGGGAGGCAACCAAGTCGAATCCATTTGGCAACTTAGGCTTGATGCGCTCTCCTAGTTCACGAACGATCTGCCCTTTGATCGGCTTGTTGGCATCGCGGAGTGCGCAGTAGGCATCGAAGGTGTCGGGATGACTGAGAACCGATTCGACAAGTTTTTCGTTCATGCGGGTGTCACGGTTTTGGTGGGTGAGATCATTGATCAGGTAAATGTACTGGGTGAGACTTTCGCGCACGATGGGCACTGTCGCAGCTTCCTTCCGGCAGACCTCCAACCAGCCTTTGATGGTTCCGGCGTAAGAAATGCAGTGAACCTTGCTTCTTAGTTCTTCGGATTCAGCTTGTGCGGGTTCTTCCCCGAACTTGGTAAGGTAGATGAGGCACCCGTCGTCTTTCAGAAAATTGAGATAGCGTTCCACCCAGTTCTCCTGCTCGGCTGCATGGATCTTGTTCTCGACGGCGATCTTTCTGTTGTTCCTGTCCGTGATTAGAATATCGAGCCTGCCGCCCGTGGTTTTCGTTCTGCTGCCGATCGATACCTCACATTGGACCACGGCGGAGTCGGCATGGAAGTCGGTGGGAAAACCCGGTGCCTTGAGAATGGCCTCTGACTGGATGAAGCGTTTAAGGAAAATCGCCCCTTGACCATGGCTGCCCCATGGATTGAGCAAATTGGCGAGTAAGACCGAGTGAGTGGAAACCTCGTAATGGCCGACTCCGAAGATATGAAACAGATTGAAGCGGGATGCCGTGGCATGCTCGATTTCCTTTTCATGGCTCACCAAACCCCGGGCATGACTGAGAAGCCCACTTGTAAGAGATTGGATGCCGGGTTGTGGTGCTGTTTGAGTGGTCATTTTCCTGCGGCCTTTCGTTTTCTCACAGGTTTGGCATCCGCCCCATCCAAGCCACGCAATCGCTCCAGCAGCACATTCGTAGGTTCGTCGTTGGGGTCTTGGGGGACGAGTTCTCCTCGGAAGGCTTTGGCGAGGGTGGCAGGGGTGAGGCGCTCGACGTTGGAGGCCACGAGTTGGGCGAAAACTTCATCGGACGCGTCGGTTTCCGCGGGAGCCGAGAGCGCGGCAGCGGTTGGGGTTGTCATAAACGGGATGATAGATTTTCAGGGACTGAGGACAGACTAACGAAAGATCCGGGAAGTGGAAGCAATTTATGGAGAGGATGACGAATAAAACGACGCCATACACGCCGACCCACGGCAGAAACGTGTTGGGCCCCATCGCAAGTCCGGCGGTCATCCACGGGAATTTGAGCGGAAACAACTCGGCGCGGATGAACTCCCAGCCGCACCAGTTCAACGCGGTGAAAATCGCAAACTGCCATCCGGCCGCGCCGCGCGAGCTGGCGCGGCTCTGCATCTCCGCAAACAGCGCGGTGAACGCCGCGAGGACACACCACAGGACGACGACCATCGTGCCGAAAATATGAAACAACCACGACACACCCAAACCGTAAGCCGTCATCCCGTGCAAAAACCCGATCGTCCTGGCCCGGGTCCCGTGTTGCCCGCGCAGGGCCAGAAGCAGGCCGGCCAGTCCGGGAACCACCAGCCACCCCCAGCCGAGCGGCGGATAGGCCATCGCATAGACCGCCCCTGACAGCACGGCCATGCCACATCTCGCTGGAAACGACCGGATCATTCCCATGGATGCCGGATCGGGAGGGCGGCATCAAGGTCATTCGTCCGACACCCCGCCGATAGTTCTGGCAGCTTGTCCGGCGGACCGGTTCCTCCCGTCTTGCGGATTTCAAAACTCCCGGCTTGCGGGCGTCTTCGGCTGGGTTTACCAGCTGGGTGATGCATGCGAAAAACCTGATCCCGCTTTTCCTGATCGTCCTCGCAGCCCGCGCGCTCGCCCTCAGTCCCGAGGGCCGGAAATCCGGTGAGGAACTCGTCGCCACCTTGAAAGAGGAAATGAAAGCCCTCGGAGGCGGAGACGAAAACCAGAACGAACTCATGGCGGTCCGGCAGTATCTCCGCCAGGTCCAGACCGCCCTCGCCCAGGACAGCAACCGCCAGATCTCCCAGTTCCTGGAAAACTTTGGAAACTATCGGCCGACCGAAAAGGTGACGAAATGTGTCGAAGCCATCAGCCAGGACATCAAGGACGAGGCCGCGCAAAAAACCCGGGCGATCATCGGCGAGCTTGAAGGCACGCTCGCCGCCGCCGCCGAAGCGGTCGAGCGTGCGCAAGAACCCGAAGACCTGGACAAGGTGATCGTCTCGCTTTCCCGCAACCGCTTCAACAACGACGACGGCGAGTCCTTCAGCTCCAGCAATCCGACCATCCGCAACCTTCTGTCCGACATGAGCTCGGCACGCCAGTTCGCCACCGGCTGGCAGGACTATCTCCAGGCGAGCAATTCCGGCAACACCGCGAAGGCCGTCCAGGCGCTGCGCAATCTAACCAGCCAGGACAAGTCGCTGATCCCGCGCTCCCGGATCATCGCCCGCGTGGAATACGAAATGCAGGACGAGGACAAGATTACCAAGATCCTCGATCAGGTGAAAAAGCCGGATGACATGGAGGAAGCCATCCGCAAGCTCACCCGTCTGCTGGGAGGAAGGAGCTCTTCAAGCTCGGAGAACCCGGGGGGCCGCGAGGCGATGCAGACACTCACCAGGCTGGAGAAAACCTATCGGGAACACAAGGCGGGTCTGCCGGTGAATGTCGAGGTGCTGCAATCCACTGACGATGGCGGCACCGGCTACGATTTCACCCGCCTCCGCGCCGCCTTGCTGTTGATCGTACTGCCGCGCGCGCTGGATCTGCCGGAGGGTTTTGTCCCCGCCCCCGGCGAGGCGGTTGACGCCTTCCTCGCCCGGGCCATCGCGGATGCGAAACACCGGGATGACGTCGCCACCGTCCTGCGCGTCAGCAGCGTGCGCCAGTCGATCATGAGGTCCGCGAATTTCAGCGACAAGGAGATCGAAGCCGTGCGCGCCTACGCGGCCGGGTTGCACCAGTTTGCGGCGGGCCAGCACTTGTTAGCCGTTGTCTCGCTGCAACAGGCGCTCAAGACCGGCAGCGACCTGATTCCCGCGAAAAAAGCCGGAGAACTGTTGGAAGCCATCCGCAAGGATCATCCCGTCGAATTCGAACAAGGCATGATGGAGTTCCTCACGCCGCGCTCCACACCGGAGTTCGATTACTCGCGGATGCCTTACCGCTACTACGCTCCTTCCGGCACGAGATACTCCGACGGGGATTCCCGCAACCCGCGCGGCAATACCATCGTGATCCCCGTGCCGGGCACCGAGGCGGCTAACGAAAAACTTCCGAAAGCCGCGAATCCGGAACAGCCCGATAAGAAGGAGAAGTAAAACGACGGACTACAGGGTGTCCATCCGGGTGCCTGCCAGATATTCAAACAGATTCGAGAACCGGTCGCCATCGGTGTCTTGCAAGGGAAGCTGACGGAAGGCATGAGACATCGCGCTGACGGCGTTGATCCGTCCACCGGTCACGCAAATGCCGCCATAGCTGGCTTTGATGACCACCGAACCCAGGATGCAGCTCTTGATCCGCGTCGCCGCCCATGAGGGGTTTGCATATTTGATCGCGCCACAAACGGCGGTCACGTATGGCGTCGCTTGCGAAGTGCCAGTATAACTCGAATACGCGGTTCCCAAAATTGGAGAAAGGATATTCCGTCCGGGCGCAAACAAATTCATGCTCGCAAGCCCGAAGTTCGACGGGTTGAACGAGCCCGACCACCTCACATCCGTGCGGTCGTGGTTGCCGACGGCGATGATGTTAGAGTGCGTGTAGCAACTCGGATAGTTCGGCGTGGTGTCGTTGTTGAGGCCCTGGTTGCCGGCGCAAATGCTCAACACGATCCCTGCGGACTGGCAAGCGGTGAACGCCGCGTCCAGTGTGCTGTCGTAAGGATAACTTTGCAGCGAGAGATTCATCACCGGGACGTTTCGCTGACGTGCGTAAGTCGTCGCCGCAATCAGGTTCGATGTTAGACCGCTGTTGCTGGCGTTGAGAATCTTGCACACAAGGATCCGCGCTCCAGCAAGCATCCCGGCGATGCCCTGGCCATTGTTACGGTTCGCTGCGATGATGCCTGTGACGCTCGGTATTCAGAATCAATTGGTCGGCGAGAAACATTTCGCGGCTCAGGCAGGTCGCTTGCGGCGCGACCGGATCGAATTGCCATAACTCGACGACGCGCACCAACCGAGGCTGGACCTCTGTTCTAACGAGCCGCACGCGCGCCCACCGGTTTTCCGTGTCGGTCTTCTCCATCCGCGTGTCGAGGATCAAGCCGCCGGCGACGGCACGTTCGACCGGATGCGGGGATGTCGGCGAATCCGGGGTCATGAGTGCTGCTGCCGCAGCGGGAAAGGGGCGAGGCGCGTGGGTCGCGGATCCGGAAACCTGACCGGTCGAGCGAGGACCGTTAGTGCCGCCTCCGTGGCCCGGGTGCGACTCGGGCGCGCGGACTGCCTGCCGGTTGATTAGGACACCCGCGAGCACCGCAGCTGCGATGAGAAGGGCGAAGACTTGTCGTTGAGATCAACGCCGATGGGGTAAGGAGTCACGACACTCTTGTCTTGGGCCAATGGGCGGGGAAAGGGCGCGTGCCGACGGCTCAACTCTTTCTCCTCTCATTGACCTGCGGACAGGAGTGTCCACCCTACTTAGGCAGGCAGGCGGGATTGCCCGTCTCACTTACCGCTTGGAATTCCGGCCATTCCACTGTTGCTTGGCGGCGGGACGATGCGCTGCTTTTATTCACAGGATCTGGAACTTGATTTACCCGCGGGACATCCGTTCCCGATGGAGAAATTCCGCGTTTCCAAGGACATGCTGCTCGACGGCGGGATTCTCCGGCCGGAGGAAATCATCGAGGTCCGGGCTGCCGATGTCCATCTGCTCCAGCGCGTCCACGAGCTGGATTACATTCATAAAATCGAGTCCGGCCTGCTCGGGCGGAAGGAACAACTGCTTCTCGGCCTGCCGGTTACGCCCAAGCTCTATCAGCGCAGCGTGACCGAAGTGGAAGCCACCCGGCTCGCCTGCCACGCGGCGTTGGCCGAAGGCGTCGGCGTCTGCCTTGCGGGCGGCACCCACCACGCGTTCCGCGAGCACGGCGAGGGGTATTGCGTTTTCAACGACGTCGCCATCGCCATCCGCGACTTGCAGGACAAGCAGTCTAACATCAAGATCATGGTCGTGGATACCGATGCCCATCAAGGCAACGGCACCGCCGCACTGCTCGGCGACGACCCGCGCGTGTTCACGTATTCCATCCATGTCGGGCGGAATTATCCGACGAAAAAAGTCACCGGCACGCTCGACGTCGAGACGGTGCGCTACGTCGAGGGCGACATGTATTTGAAGCAGCTCTTCGTGAGCCTGGCCGGTGCGCTCGACACCTTCGCCCCGGATCTGGTCATTTGGATTTCCGGCGCGGACAACCACCGCAACGACCGCTTCGGGCAAATGCACCTGTCGCTCAAGGATATCCAGCGTCGCGACGAGGTTCTGCTGAGTGCCTTCATCAAGAACCGCATCCCGGTGGCCGTGCTTTACGGCGGCGGCTACAACCGGCAGCCGGAGTTCACCGCGAAACTCCACCGCAACACCATCGCCACCGCCAAGAAGCTCGCCACCGAGTTCCGCGGGCTGTGAGCGTGAATTCACGCGGCGTTCGCCATACCATCCCCCATCGAAGCCGACATCGCGGGCCCCCGCGGCGCGCTGTTACTCCTCGTCTTCCACCGTCTGGGCGCGCGGCGCGGTCAGGGGGATTTGCTCCTCGCCGACGGCACTGGCTTTCGGAATTTCCGGAAAAGCGGGGACAGCGCGGAGTGGCGGAGCTTCCTGCACCGGAGCGGCTCTGGGCGGGGGCGATACCAAATCCTCCACGGGCCAGGCGCGCTGTGGCTTGACCAAGACGGGCTTGGGCGCGGGCGCTTCCTCGATCACCGCGGCTTTTTTGGGAACCACCCTCATTTGTTCCTTGCCCGGCGGGGTCTTGCGCATGCGGATTTCCACCCGCCGGTTGGCGGATTGCTCCTCGAGTGTGCCCGTGGTGACGATGGGCTCATAACGTCCGAAACCGCGTGTCCTGATCTTGGCTGCGTCCATCCGTAGGGAGTTGACGAGGTAGGACTTGACCGCCTCGGCGCGCTTGATGGAGAGGTTCAAATTGAACTCATCCCCGCCGACGAGGTCGGTGTGGCCCTCGATCCAGCAATAAAGAGCCGGATTGCGGTCCATCAGCAGCCCGAGCTTCATCAAGCCGATTTTGGCGCTTTCACGGAGATCGGAGCTGTTGAATTCAAACAGCAAATCGCTCGGCAGCATGGTTTTCTTACTCAGCAAGAGGTTGGGTGGGAGATCTAGCAGATTGTCGAGCGAGGTGGTACCGTCGAGAGTCCCGTTTGCGACCTTGCCGTTGGCCCCTTTGCGAATCAAATCTTCGGTGAATTTCCCGATTTCCGAATCGTCCACCTGCACCGCACCGGGATCCACGGTGATCTGGCCGAGTTCCGCGGGTTTGATGTTCACGGGCTCCCGGCCAAGATCCGCGACTTCGGCATCAATCTCAAGACCTGCGGAAATTTCGAGTGCCACCGCTTCGGGACTTCCCTCGCGTGCAGGTTTTTGCATTTGGAGCGCATACTCGGCCTGGACGACATCAGGCTTGATGTCGATCTCCACATCTTTCGGCAGCGCGTCCAACAACTCGATCTCATCGAGCAGCGCTGACGCATCGGCGGGCGGGATGACGAGATTTTCCGGAGGCAGGGATCGATCGCTTTCGACCGGACGCACCTCCACCTGGCTCACTTCGATCGGGCGGGTGACAATTTCCTGCGGCGTCTGGAAGTCGAACACGATTTTCAGTCGATCAAGCGCGAAGAAAACGATGACGTGAAGAAGGATGGAAATCAGCATGGCCACCGAGGCCCACCAGCCGAGATGGTCCGGCCCCGGCAGGCGGTATACCCCCGTTTCCCGCGATGCGCTCCATGAATATTCACCCGCCATGGCGCGACTATACGCCGATCTAATGTTCTGGCAATCACCGGGAAGGCTGTTTATTTTTTGCTTGGCACCTCTTGTGCTCCCCTCCGATCCAACCTTTCAACGACCATGGCTACCAAGAAGACTGCATCCAAGACAACCGCATCCACTCCGACCCCTCCGGAGGAAACTCCCAAACCCGTAACCAAAAAGGCCGCCAAGACCGCCAAAAAAGCGGTTGCGAAGAAAGTGGCTGCCAAGACCGCCGCCCCGGCCGCCGCCGCCAAGAAGGCTCCTGCGAAAAAAGCGGCCGCGAAACCTTCCCTCGATGTCATCGCCCGCGCCGCCTACCTGAACTACCGCCGGCGCGTCGAGTTGGGACTTCCGGGCGATTCCCACGCCGACTGGCTGGAGGCCGAGCGGCAGTTTTCCGAACCCGGCTGACGGGCGGATTTTTTGCTTCTTCCGGCTTGGACAGCGGCGGAAACGTCCTCAGAGTCGGCCACGTGAACCCCTGCACCTCTCTTGGCATTGGCTTGGCTGGATTCGGAACCGTCGGTTCCGGCGTCTGGAACACCCTGCAACGCAATGGCGAACTGATCACCGGACGCACCGGCGGCGGCGTGGCCCTGCACATCGCGAAAATTCTCGTCCGTGACCTCGCCAAGGCACGCGCCACAGCCAGCGAGGTGCCGCCCGGGATTCTCACCACCGACTGGAAATCGCTCGTCGCCGATCCGGCGGTGGACATCGTCGTCGAGCTCATCGGCGGCACGACCGACGCCTTCGACATCGTCGCCGCCGCCCTGCGGGCGAAAAAACCTGTCGTCACCGGGAACAAGGCCCTGCTCGCCGAGCGCGGAGTCGAGTTGTTCGCCATTTCAAGGGAAATGGACACGCCCATCCATTTCGAGGCGGCCGTCGCCGGTGGTATCCCGATCATCCGCACCGTCCAGGATTCCTTCATCGGCAACCAGATCCATTCCTTCACCGGAATCATCAACGGAACTTCAAACTACATCCTCGGCCGCATGACCGATGCCGGCCTGTCCTTCGAGGCGGCCCTCGGCGAGGCGCAAGCACTTGGCTACGCTGAGGCGGATCCCGCACTCGACGTGAACGGCTGGGACGCCGCCCACAAAGCCATTCTGCTCGCCACGCTTGCCTACGGATTTTCCATCGACCCCGCGTCGATCCATGTCTCCGGCATCGAGCAGGTCCGCCCCATCGACATCGCCTTTGCCAAAAACCTCGGCTACGTCGTCAAGCTGCTCGCCGTGATCCGGGAACATTCGGACGGCGCGGTGGAATTGCGCGTCCAGCCCTCGTTCATCGCCCAGACGAACATCCTTGCCTCCGTGCACGGCGTCTTCAACGCCGTGGCCGTGCATGGCGATGCGGCGGGCGAGTCCCTGTT